>NZ_WAKV01000053.1 GCF_015523185.1 Thermococcus sp. | reverse complement strand
TTGATTTCCTCCAGTGGAGTTGTGTTTGGTATTATCTTTGCCTCGACTCCGAGGTACCGTAAGGTTCTCCAAATCCTGTGGACGTATTGGCCCCCGTTGTCCATTATGACTATCATGCAATCACCTCACTCAAACTCTATCGTCGCGGGAGGCTTGTTGGTTACGTCGTAGAGCACCCTTCCGACCTCGGGAATCTCGCTCGTAATTCTGAAGGCTATTCTCTGGAGCACCTCAAAGGGGACGTTCATCGCGTTGGCGGTCATGCCGTCGAGGCTCTCCACAACGCGAACGGCTACCGTTTCTTTGTAGGCTCTTATGTCGCCCTGCACTCCAACGGTTTTAACGCCGAGAAGAACCGCGAAGGCCTGCCAGGGCTTTAGTCCAGCCTTTGCGATTTCCTCCTCGACTATTGCGTTGGCCTCCCTGACTATTGAAATCTTCTCCGGCGTCACCTCGCCGAGAACCCTGACCGCTAGCCCCGGCCCGGGGAAGGGCATGCGGTTGTATATCTTCTCCGGTAAGCCGAGCTCCTTCGCAAGCTCACGAACTTCGTCCTTGTAGAGGTCTCTCAGCGGCTCTATGAGCTTGAGGTTGAGCCTCTCTGGAAGACCGCCGACGTTGTGGTGGCTTTTGATTTTCCCCCTGCTCTCAATCCAGTCGGGAGCGATGGTTCCCTGGATGAGGAACTGGGCGTTTATCTCCCTAGCAACCTCCTCGAACACCTCAATGAAGACCCTGCCGATTATCTTCCTCTTCTCCTCGGGGTCGGTAACGCCTTTTAACGCCTCAAAAAAGCGCTCGCTGGCATCGATGTAGTGGAGGTTGAGGCCGAACTCGTCGCGGAAGGTCTTAACGACGAACTCTGGCTCACCTTTCCGCATGAAGCCTGTGTTGACAAAGACGGCGTGGAGTCTATCGCCTATCGCCCTGTGAGCCAGAACCGCAGCTGTTGAGCTGTCAACACCACCGCTGAGCGCTATGATGGCCCTCCCGTCACCGACGGTCTTCCTAATCTCCTCGACCTTCTCCATTATGAAGTTCTCCCACATGGGCACCACCTTTTACACGGGCTTTGAAATCTGGTTTATAAACCTAATCCGATTTTGCATCCTCACGTTAAAATCTCACCGAGCCTGTCCTCATCAAGGGCCCTCCTCAGCTCCATCGCGATTCTTCTGCCGGTGCTCACTGGTTTGTTGTAGCGGAGCCAGCTGTACGGGGAACCGTGGATAAAAGGATTCGTCCCGGCAACTATTCTCGCCGAAATCTCGAAGACGACAAACTCCAAATCCTCGGTGTAAACTCCTTCGAGGCAGAAGGGCCCCCAGAGACCACCCATCAGCTCTTCAGCCGCTTTGACCGTTCTCTCCCCGGCTTCAATGATGTCCATCAGCAGGCTCTCCCTTAGAACGAGCGGGATGTTTCCTATCACGGTGTAGTTGGTGTTAAGCTCTAGATCGAGCTGTTCTTTTGCCGGAATCCTTCCTATCGCGTCCACGTTGCTCTCGTACCTCCTATCAACGCTCATGAGCTCGAGCTCTCCGTTTAGCTTGGAGTAGAAGTAGTGCGGGTAAACTGGCACGCCGGGGACGTACTCCTGAATCTGGATGTTTTTCAGGTCTTCTTTATCGTGAACGCCGAGATTCTCAGCCTTCTCCCAGAAATCGGCCGGGCTTTTCGCCAGAAAGTAGCCCCTCCCTCCCTTGGCACCAAAGGACTTTACTATCACAGGCCCGTCTATCTCATCTGGGTCGTTGTAAACCCTCGGGAGGCGGAGCTTGGCCCTTTCCAGCCACTCCCTTTCTAGCGAGCGGTCGCTTTCCCATCTGAGAACCTCTTTGTTGCCGTAGTAGGGAACGCGCATTTTTTCGATGAGCTCGATTCCAAGGTGGGCGACGAAGGAACCGGTTGGAATCACAATTGCCTTAAGCTCAAGCAGTTCCTTCTCTGGGTAGGTTCCCTCGATGAAGTGGTCAGCGACCGGGAAATAGCGGGTGTAGAGGGGCTTAACTTTAGCTTTGCCGAAAGCTATTGTCTCGAAGCCCTCATCTTTAGCTCCCTTCAAAATCTGGAGGGCGGAATGAGATGCGTAGGTCGCTACCCTCATTCTTCTTCACCTAAAAGCCTCGGTAGGGACTCGTGAACCGCTTTAAGCTCGGAGACGGGCTTCTTGAGGAGCTCTTCGCCGTTCCAGAGAAAGACGGCGTTGCCTCCTCCGGTTCTCCCAATGACTGCAAAGTGCCTGAATAGGGCCTTCAGCTTGGCAAGGCTCTCCTCGGGGAATGCAACGATGTAGCGGCCATGACTCTCGCTGAAGGCAACCTCAAGCGGGTTTGAGGTTCTTGAAGGAACCTTCGAGAGTTCAGCTATGAAGCCAACGCCGTTAAGCGCCATCTCGGTCAGAGCTACCGCTATACCGCCCCTGCTCACGTCGTGGACTGCCCTGACGAGACCTTCTTGGGTGGCCCTCAGGATTCCCTTGGCGTTGGCCTTCTCCTCCTCAAGGTTGACGCGCGGGGCGAAGCCACCCTCGATACCGAGACTCACAAACAGCTCCGAGCCACCGAGTTCGCTCTCAGTCAGCCCAACCACTCCAATCAGGAGACCATCTTCGAAGTGTCCTTTTGGAATATTCTCAAGCCTGGTCTTCCCTAGGCCCGCAACGACCGGGGTGGGCTTTATCGGCCTTTCGGCAACCTCGTTGTAAAAGCTCACGTTCCCGCTCACGTAGGCCAGACCAAAGGCCTTGGCGGCGTCTGCCAGGCCCTTAACGGTCTCGGCGAAGCTCCAGTAGACTTCCGGCTTCTCGGGTGAGGCGAAGTTGAGGTTGTCAACTAGTGCTAAAGGTTCCGCCCCGACGCTCACGAGGTTCCTAACGGTTTCGGCAACCGCTCCCATAGCGCCGTGGTAGGGGTTCAGGTAGCTGTGGTTCGGGTTCCCGTCGGCAACGAAAGCCAGGCCGTACTCATCATTGATTTTAAGGACGGCCGCGTCCCTGCCAGGTTTCAAAACTGTCCTTCCCTGGACTTCGTGGTCGTACTGCTGCCAAATCCAGCGCTTGCTAATGACGTTCGGACTGCTCCAGACGAGGTCAAAGGCCCTTTCAAAGCCAACGTCGGGTGTCTCAACGGGCCTTTCCGCGCTGTAGGGCTTTAGTTCCCACTCAGTCGTGGGAACGCCTGTGAGCAGGTCAACCGGCAAATCAGCAACCTTCTCGCCATTCCAGTAGACTATATAGCGCGGCTCATTAATTACCTCTCCAATTACACTCCATTCGAGCTCGTACTTATCGAAAATCCTTCCAAGTTCTTCCACGCCCTCAGGCTTTACAGCGAAGAGCATCCTCTCCTGGCTCTCCGAAATCATGACCTCTGCCGGAGTCATGCCAGGTTCTCTTAGAGGAACTCTGTCCGCGTAAATCACCGCGCCGAAGCCCTTCTTTCCAGCCATCTCCGAGGAGGCACATGTTAAACCGCCACCACCGAGGTCCTTGAGGGCCCTGACCTTGCCGGTGTAGACGGCCTCAAGCGTCGCCTCGATGAGGAGCTTCTCGGTGAATGGGTCGGGAATCTGCACCGCGGAACGGTTTTCCTCCTCCGCGTTCTCGCTCAGCTCTTCGCTCGCGAATGTAACTCCGTGAATGCCGTCTCTCCCGGTTCTGTTGCCGACGAGGACGAGCTTTAAACCGGCCTCACTAACGTAGCTGTGGACGAGGTGCTCGGGCCTCATTATCCCGACGCAGGCTACATTGACGAGGGTGTAGTTATCTAAGCTCTCATCGAACTCGGTTTCGCCCCCAATGGTCGGAACCCCTATCCTGTTGCCGTAGTCTGCTATGCCCTTGACGACACCCTCGAAGAGGTATCTGTTGCGTTCCCTCTCCAGCGGGCCAAAGCGAATGGAGTCGAGAAGTGCTATTGGACGAGCACCCATGCAGAGTATATCCCTCACAATTCCACCCACTCCAGTCGCGGCACCGCCGTAGGGCTCGACAGCGGAGGGATGGTTGTGGCTCTCGATTCCAACGGCTATCCAGGTGTCCTCGTCGAACTTCACTATTCCGGCGTCTTCCCCCGGGCCGAGGACAACGTGCTCGTTTTCGGTCGGCAGGAGCCTCAGCCAGGGCCTGCTCGACTTGTAGGAGGCGTGCTCGCTCCACATGACCTCGAGCATGGCCTTTTCAACCTCGTTGGGCTCTCTCTTCAGGCGCTCGCGGATAAGTTTTTCCTCGTGCGGGAACACAGAATCACCTCCTCGCCCACTCCACCATGCTCCTGAAGAGCCTCAAACCGTCCTCACTCCCCAGAAAGCGGTCGCTCGCGCGCTCCGGGTGGGGCATGGTTCCAAGGACGTTGCCCCTCTCGTTGGCTATGGCGGCTATGTTGAGGACGGAGCCGTTGGGATTGACCTTCCCCGTTACATCGCCACTCTCATCGCTGTACTGGAAGACGATTCTGACCTTCGAGGGGTCGTCAATGTAATAGTTACCCTCCGCGTGGGCTATCGGCATTCTGATAACCTCGCCGGGCTCGTAAAGGGTAGTGAAGGGCGTTTCAGTGTCTTCAACGCGGAGCTGGACCCACCTGCAGAGGAAGCGCGGAACCCTGTTGGGCCTCAAAGCCCCGGGCAAGAGGCCGGCCTCAGTGAGAATTTGAAAGCCGTTGCATATCCCTAGAACGGGCCTTCCCTCGCGGGCGAACTCCTTAACCTCCTCCATTATCTCCTGCCGAGCGGCTATCGCTCCAGCCCTCAAGTAGTCGGCGTAGCTGAAGCCACCTGGAAGAACAACTCCATCGAAGTCCTTGAGATTAGCTCTGTACCAGACGCGCTCGGCCTCGGCTCCGGCCTTCCTTATGGCCCTCTCGGTCTCGAAGTCGCAGTTGGTTCCCGGGAAGACGATGACCGCGAACTTCACCATCTCAGCTCACCGGCTCGATTCTGTACTCGTAGTCGTGAATCAGCGGGTTCGCGAGTAGCTTCCTGCACATCTCCCTGACTTCCTCCTCCGGGTTCTCGCTCTCAAGCTCGAACTCGAAGCACTTCGGAACCCTGAGGTTTTCAACCGCGTAGCCGAGGTTCCGCAGGGCGTTTCCTATGACCCTACCTTCCGGGTCATTGAGACCTTCCCTGAGGCGAACGATGACAGTAACTCTCCACCTCATTCCGACCACCTCACGTGACCACCTTCTCAAGTTCGTCCAGCTCAAGAGCGCGCTTTATCTCAAGGGCAATCCTCCTTCCGGTGCTCATCGGCTTCCTCCAGAGGGCGTTTCCGTAGGGATGGCCGACGGCCATGTGAATGTTGGTTCCACCGCCGGTTCTTGGGGCGACGTCGTAGATGTAGAAGTTGAGGTCCTTGTCCACGGCCGTCTGAAGTGTAAACGGCCCGATTATCCCGGGCGGATAGTATTCCTGAGTGGCCTTGACGTACCTCTCTGCCATGTCAAAGACCTTCTCCAAAAGGCTCTCGCGGAGCGTCGAGGAGGCATGGCCTGTAACGGTGTACTCAGGCTCGAACTGGTGCTCCGGCAGGGTAAGTTGCTGGGAAGCTGGCAGGCGGACGTGGCCGTCTAAGCTCGTCTCAAAGCGCCAGTCTATGCCCAGAAGCTCGATTTCCTCATCAATCGGCGAGTAGAAGAAGTCGAAGTTGAAGACGGGGCCGATTATGTAGCGCTCTATCCTCGCTCCCACGAGGTCTTCTTCTGTAATCACGCCAAGCTTCTTCAGGCGTTCGGCCTTCTCGCGGAACTCTTTGTATGATGCCGCTGTAAAGAAGCCCCTCTCTAATCTCTTCTTTGCGTGGGGAAGCTTGACTATAACCAGACCGACCTCATCAATCTCCTCCGGCTTCACAGGTTCTGGGTACGGGAGTTTGGCCTTCTCAAGGAGCCAGTAGTAGCTCTTTTCCTCACTCCTCTCCTCGCTCCGAAGCAGGTTCCTGCTCCCGAAGAGCGGAACGCGGAACTCGTTCTCAACGCGGTCAATGCCGGTGTAAACGACGAAGGAGCGGTTCGGGACGAAGATAACGTTTCTCTTCACCAGCTCCTCCTGGACATTAACTATTTGGGCGAACTTTTCGAGGACAAGAACTTCGTCTATGAAGCCCTTGGTTAGGCCGTCCCTCGTCTTCCTTAGCTTGAAGTACTCGGCGTAAGTCCTGTGCCGTCCTCTCTGCGCAATGATGAGGACAGGCAAACCTTCCTCTTTGGCTCCATCTGCTATGTCCAGAGCGGAGTGGCTTCCGATAACGCCTACGGTTATCTTCTCGGGGTCGTACTTCTCAAGGATTCCCAGAATCTCTTCGCGGCGTATCACTTCAACCACCTCAGCAGGGGTTCGGCTCGAACTCTCTCCCCAGTTCTTTCATGAGCTTAATCCTCTTCCCAACGCTCTCCCCCGTCCCAACGTCCCTCCGGTAGAAAAGCTCGCCTCTTATGTGTGGAACCGCGCTCTCGGCAATCCTCTCGGCGTCCTCAAGGCTTTCCGCTATTCCCAGAACGGCTATCGCCCTTGAGCCGAGGAGATTAAAGCTCTCGTCTATGGAAGCGTAGTAGAGCCTCGCACCGGTCTCTTCAACAGCCTTCTCATTGACCTCGACCTTAACGCCTTTGACGGGGTTAGCTGGATAGCCCCTTGGAGCGAGATACTTCACGACTGTGGCCTTGCTTTCGAACTCCGCTTTTCTGAGGTTGCCGTCAACTATTCCCTCGGCTATCTCAAGCAGGCTCGTCTTCAGGAGCGGGAGGACGTTTATCGCCTCCGGGTCGCCGAAGCGGGCGTTATACTCTATGAGAACCGGGCCGTCTCTGCTCAGCATGAACTGGCCGTAGAGGATGCCTTTGTATGGTGTCCCCTCCCTCCTCGTGGCCTCGACAGTAGCTTTAAGCGTCTTAAGGGCCCTCTCGTAGTCCTCCTTCGTCACGAAGGGAAGCAAACCGTTTGGGCAGGAGTAACTTCCCATCCCACCGGTTATCGGACCCTCATCATTCTCGTAGGCGTGGGGGTAGTCCTGGGTGAGCGGTATTGGAACAACGTGCTTCCCGTCGCTGAAGACCTGAAATGTGAACTCAACGCCGTCCGTCCTTTCTTCTATAAGGACTCTCCCATCCCTCCTGATGAGCTCCTCGGCGTAGGCCTTTGCCTCCTCGTTATCATTCAGCTGGTAACCAACGACTTTGACGCCCTTTCCGCCCGTGAGGCCGATGGGCTTCACAACCACGGGCTTTCCGAAGTCGTCTATCCATGAGCGCATCTCAGTGACGTCGGTGAAGACGCGGAAGACCTTTCTCCCTGGGATTTTGTTGTGCTCCATAAAGGCCCTCGCAAAGGCCTTGTCTGTTTCGAGTTTTGCCGCCTCCCTGCTCGGGCCGACCGCTGGGACTCCGTTCTCCTCAAGGGTGTCAACAATTCCCTTTTCGAGCGGTGCCTCTGAACCTATGAAGGCCATGTCAACGCCGAACTTCTCGGCGTATTCCAAAACCTTCCCCACATCGGTTTCTTTTGCAAGACCGTACCCCTTTGCAAGCCTCGCCAGGCCCGGGTTTTTGTGATTTGAGACCACGTAGAGTTCGGCACCGCTCCTAACGAGAACCTCTCCAATCGCATGTTCCCTTCCGCCACCGCCTACAAGTAAAACCCTCATGAGCTTCACCATTTATATGTCAAAAACTTCGCTTTTTAAGATTTGTTTTTAGCTTTTTATGTCAATAACTATGTGTCCCCAATGAGCACTAAAATACCGGAAACCCATTTATAATCTGAGGAGGAATATATGGTGGGGGTCCTCATGAACGCCACAAGGAATGCACTCCAGATGCTCCCCGAGGGGGGTGTGCTATCGGTGATTCAGGTTGACCCTGAATCAAACGGGGAGCTTTTCTCACTTATGATGCTTAGGTATCTCCTTGAAAGAGGAGAGACTGTCTTTCTTTTTTTGTATGAACCCTTCAGAGTTTTTGAAAACAACGCAAAAAACGTAGGGCTTAACGTTAGGGAGTACCTCGGGAAAAACCTCCAAATCTTCGACGCCTTTGGAAGCGTTTACCATTTGCCCCGCAGGGAAAAGGGGATACACCAGCTCTCGGGTTATCTGGACGACTCTGTCTTCATAATAAAATTGAGGGAGTGGGCTATCAGAACCCTTGGGTTAGGTGGTTGGAACGATGTTTGGATATTTACGTATACTTCAACGGGAGTATGCAAGCTCTTCAGGAGACCCTATCTTGCTTGCAGAATGATTTGGGCAATGAGAGAAATTTTATCCGAGAAGACAGGGAACAGGGGGACAGTCTTAACGCTCTCCGAGCCGGAATGTCCGGAGATAAGTGACCTAGCATACGTCACCTCCGACGTTGTAATCGAAACCCACGTGGTCAATGGAAAGAGAATTGGGATAGTCACAAAGGGACTCAACGAGGGCGAGATACTCGAGCTCTTCGGAGGTGATTAAATGCTGTCCTGGGAGATTGATGCCCTCGATAAGGAACTCGGTGGTCTTAAGGAACATTCATTCGTACTTGTTCATGAAGCTGACCCTAGAGCGAGGGGGAAGGAGATTCTCTTCCACATCCTCAGGCAAAAACTAAAGAGAGGAAGCTTGGTAGGGTACTTCAACATATCTTACCCTGTACACATACTTATGAGGGCCTTCGAGATTTCGGGCATAGACGGAAGGAAATACCTTAAAAATGGAACCCTCGCAATAATAGACACCTTTGGGAGTTTCTATGACATAATCAGCGACGTCGAGGGAATCTGGTATCTAAAGGGTTCTCTCTCGGCAGACGTTCTTCCGGCAAAGTACGTTGAAGTCGTTGAGGCCCACAAGAGAAAATGGTCTGAAAGTGGGATGTTTGGTGGGAGGAAGCTCTATGGTTTCGCAATTGACGTCTCTGATTACATAGACATGCTTGGTGGGGAACTTGAGACCCTAAAATATCTAGAAATCTCAGCGGAGTTGAGGGCCAACGCGAGGGCTTACCGCGAGTACCCAAAGGGGACGAACTTCTGGCTCTGGGGTAGAAAAGGAAGCTCTCAGATTCTGGCTTCAGTTTACAGGAGGGCTACCTATGTCCTGCGCGTGAGGAGTGAACTGAGCGGAAACAGGGTCGTCAGGTATCTGGAGGTCCTTAAGGCCCCGGATATGAAGAGTGAGGTAATCAGGTTCACGTACCACTTCGATGGAAACGTTCCAGTTCTCGAACGTGTTTGATTTTAATCTGTTAATTTTTCCGGTATTTTTTTAAATTTTCGACTGTTCTATGTCAACGGTGATTGCCGTGAAAGTTCTGGTGGTGATGGGGAGTAAAAGCGATTCGCATATAGCCGAGAAGGTTACCGCAGTTCTCGATGAGTTCGGCGTTGAGTACGACGTTGAAGTGGCTTCGGCTCACAGGAATCCGAAGAAAGTAGAAGAGCTCGCGAAGAAAGGCTACGACGTCTTCATTGCGATAGCCGGGCTGAGTGCCGTATTGCCGGGTGTAATAGCGTCGCATACGGTTAAACCCGTCATAGGTGTTCCCGTCTCAGCCAAACTTGGAGGAATTGATGCGCTCCTCAGTATAGTCCAGCTCCCGCCGGGGGTTCCCGTGGCAACGGTGGGTATAGACAACGGGAAGAACGCGGCACTGCTTGCTATAGAGATTCTCGCTTTAAAAAACGAGAACCTGAGGAAGAAGCTCGAAAAATACAGGGAGAAAATGAGGAGCTGATTGCACTCTTTTCCATATTTTATGTAAGTCCATAATTTTATGTAAGTCTGATTCAAACGGGGGATGAGGGAAAACCCCCGATTCTTAATTCCATCCCCTCATTATTCGAGTCATCTCTGCGATTACAACTTCCTTATTCTAAACCCTGGGGCCTGATTTCATCCCAAGGGCTTACATAATGTAGATGAGCATAGGGTATTTTAAATTTTTCGGATATCTTCCAAAGCCTTAGAGCCATTGCACACACCGGTTCATTTTATTAAAGGTTGAAAAAGAGGCCTAAAGCGGGAATAAAACCAAAACTCAAAGGAAGTGCTTTCTCATCTCGTAATCTTGTCCATGCCAGTCCGACGAACGGGTTCTGAGCTCTATCGCGTGGGCAACCATCTCGGCCTTTCTCTTCGCTTCTCCAACACTTTTATCCCAGGCTATCGCCACACCGAGCCTCCTACCGGGATAGGCCTCGGGCTTCCCAAAGAGCCTGACGGTGGCGTTTGGAACGCTCAAGGCTTTGGTCAATCTGCGGAAGCGTGGAGAATAGCCGGAAACGTTGGCCTTTATGACGTGCGTTGCCGCTGGGATAAGAAGTGGGAAGAGCCGGTAGCCGTCAACCCACTCGCCGGGAATAGGAAGGCCGAGGACGGCCCTCAGGTGCAGTCCGAACTCCGAAAAGCCCGTCGGATGAGAGGCTAAAGTAACCATTCCTGTATCATGGGGCCTCGGGGAAACCTCGTTGGCCCAGACTTTATCACCCTTCACGAACATCTCGACGCCGAAAAGCCCAAGGCCACCCAGGACGTCTGTTATGCGCTTCGCCATCCTGTAAACCTCGCGCTCAGCTTTTTCCGATATTTCGGCCGGTTGCCAGCTGGAATGATAGTCACCGTCAATCTGGTAGTGGCCGATGGGCTTTGGAAAGGTTGTAACTATTTCCCCGCTCCCGTTGTAGTGCCTCACCGCCAACTCAGTTATCTCGACGTCGAAGTCTATATGCCCTTCTACGATTATCTTTTCGGCGCTACCCCTCGCCCTCTTCTTTGCCTCTTCCCATGCCTTCGGGACGTCTTCAGGGCCCTTAACGAAGTAGGAACCCTTTCCGCTGGAGCTCATTATCGCTTTGGTGTGACATGGGTAGCCTATCCTCTCGCAGGCCTCGTAGAGCTCATCGAGGGTCGTGGCGTATTCATAGCGGGAAGTCGGAACCTTCGCCTCCTTGGCAAGGGTCTCCCTCGTCCTCTCGCGGTGCATGGCTATCCACGTGGCTTTGGCATTTGGAACCACGAAGTAGCCGTCCTTTTCGAGCTCGAAGAGGGCATCAAGGTTTATCGCCTCTATCTCGGGGATTATCGCGTCGGGCTTTTCCCTCTCAATGACCGAGAAGATGAAGTCAGCATTACGCATGTCGCCGACGTAGGAGCGGTGGGAAACATGCATGGCCGGAGCGTTGGCGTAGCGGTCAACGGCTACAACCTCAACACCGAGCCTCTGGGCCTCAATCGCTATCTCCTTTCCGAGCTCTCCACTTCCGAGGAGGAGTATTTTTTGAGCGGAGTCCGTCATGGCAGTTCCAAGCTCATCACGTGGTCTAATCATCCTCACCACCTTAAAGTCACAATGTTTGACGTTAAAATGTTAAAATTCATAGATATTTAAGAATTTTTAGGCAAGAAAATGGCAAACTTTTTAAGCCCACCCCAGAACTCTCCCCCGTGGTGTCCATGTTGACCTATGCAGAGGCTGGAGTTGATGATGAAAAAACGGCCAGAGCTTTGA
>NZ_WAKV01000052.1 GCF_015523185.1 Thermococcus sp. | reverse complement strand
GGAGATACTCTACTACCTCGCTCCGGAGGAGAGGAGGAAGGGCTACGGCACCGAGGTCGTCAAACTCCTCTGCGAGTACGCCTTCAGGCATCTCAACCTCCGTAAAGTCTGGGCAAAGGTTCATGAGGACAATAAGGCCTCTATAAAAGTTCTTGAAAAGAACGGCTTTACGCTGAGCGGCCGCTTCCGGGAGCACATCTGGAGCGATGGGAGATACATAGACGAGCTGATTTATGAAAAGTTCAGGGGAGAGAACAATGATTAATGAGTTGAAACTCAAACTCCTCCTCGACTTTAAAGCTGGAAGATTAAACGGATTATCTAGCGAGGGCCTAAATGGAGAAGCCAAGACCTTTCTTTTGAACAGGGGATTAAAGGTAGAAGAAACGTCCATTGGATTTTCCCAGGGAATCAGAGGGCTGAAAGGTGTTGAGGCATTTAAAGTAACAGTAGTTAACCTGGAAAAGCCCGTCGAGGAACTCGAGTTAAGATATTCGGGAACGTTCAGAAGCTACGAGAAAGTGTTTCCCTACATAAAGGACTCGATAAACCGAGAATACACGCTGTTAAGAACTGATTCTCTCTTTTACCCCATTCCTGCAGAGCCGAGCTTTGAAAATCTTGTTAAATCCGTTGTCGGTTCTGAGTTTGATGCAGAGATAATCCTTGAGGGCGTTCCAGACGGTTTAACGGTGGCATTCGGCGGAGAAATCCAGGGGGATCTTTTGAGAATCGAAGGTACCAACAGGCTTGACATTGCAATAGCGCCCTTTAAAGTTATTGAAGAGAAACCGTTCCGGCTCTTCCTCCTCAGTGATAAGGGCGTTGAAAGAACCGTTGAACTCCTTAGAAAGGCTTATGACTTCTATTCCTCACTCCTTGGGAAAAGGAGCCTTGTCTACACAGTCATAGAAACACCTGAAAACTACGGTGGACAGGCTGGGAAGGGCTACGCTCTCGTCTCAGGGGCTTCTTTACGCTCGGAAGTCCCTGCTAACATCTACCATGAGCTGGCTCACCTCTGGAATCCGAAAGCGACACCCGAGGCACACATGAGCAGGTTCTTCGATGAAGCCTTTGCTAACTACCTAACGGCTTTAGCAGTTAAAGAAATTCATGGAGAAGATGAGTACAAGAAGTTCATGGCGAATTTGGAGTGGTGGTACAAAGACATCTTAAAGAAGAACCCTGAAGCTGAGAACCTTAAGGTTCCTGAGTGGGGACGCAGGGACCTTCACGTGCTATCCTACAACAAAGGAACCCTCATCCTAAAGGAACTCCACGACCTTATGGGTGACTCCTTCTACGACCTTTTAAAAGCTATCGTAAACGCCGATGTTATTGACTTCGAGACGTTTAGAAAACTCGCCGAGGGACTTAGCGAAAGGAACCTCCAGGATTTCTTCGAGAGGTACTTTTAGGTGGAAACTTATGGGGCGAGTGCGACGGGAAATACGTTGACGAGCTGATCTACGAGCGCTTCAAGGATTGAGTCGGCTTCAGCATTTCAACTATCCAGACGTACCTGTTAACCCGCTCAAAGTGGCATTGAAGGCCAAGTCTTTCGCATAGCCCTCTTAACCCTTCAACCGTCGCGAAGTACTCGTCGAGGACTTCATCGAGGATTCCGTCTTTCGCTCCAATCTTGAGCTTCTCCTTCTCCGACTCAAACATAACATCAGCAATTACAATTCTTCCTCCGGGCTTTAGAACGCGGAGCATCTCCCTCAGCGCGGCTTCTTTCTCTCCATCCGGCACGTGGTGGAAGGCGTAGGTGCTTATCACCGTATCTACCGTTCCGTCCGGCAGGGGGACCTTGAGGAAGTGCCCGTCGAGGGGGTTCAAAGCTGTGTTTTCCTTTGAACTTCATCCGCATTCCGCTGGAGGGCTCAACCCCTATGTAGCGCTCGCATTTTAGAAAGCCCAGGATGTTGCCAGTTCCGCAGCCGACGTCCACAACTGTCCCACTGACTCTCCCCGCCACAAGCTGTAGAACCTCCTTGTAATCGGCGTGAATCCAATCCTCCTTTCCAACGTCCTCGTCGTAGGTTTCTGCCCAGGAATCGAAGTCCCACTCCACGCACCCCACCACTTATATGCAGGGGAGTTCACTCATTAACCTTGCGGTGAATCGCTCACCTACCCTTCACAAGCCTTAGACCGAGGTATACAACGCCGAGCATTGCGATGGCCATTCCGGTACCTAGGATAAGGCTTTCGTTCGAGTAAATTCCTCTCAGATGCTCGATTACGGAAACAAGCTTATCCCATAAAAGAACCAACGGTAAAACCGCTAAGAGGGCGGTCGCTCCGATTGTAATCCCTCTGAGATTCTCGTACCTCCTGTAAGCCCAGGGAATCATGTCGTCGAGCCAGTGGATTGCCATGACGACGAGGAGGCTTTTTGTGTATAGGTAAGCAAGTCCAAGGACGAAACCAATCAGAGCGTTTGATATCAGCACGTTCCAGTTCCTGCCGGGATGGGAGAACCTGTGGCCAATGCCGAAGAAAATCGAGAGAGCGATTAAACCTGCAAATGGGTTCCAGAGCGAGAGGAGGCCAAGGAAGACGTAGCGGAAGACGAGCTCCTCCGGAAGGGCGGTGCTTATTATCTGGAGGAGTGCCACATCTTTGAAGCCCATGCTTTTAACAAGGTTAACTCCCTCGTCATTAATCTCGGGGCTTGCCGGCTTTCTAAGTTCAAAAACGGCCGGGAGGAAGGTTAGAACGCTTAGAGACAGGAAGAGTAGGAATTAGTCAACTGGAAAGCTCCAGCGGACGAAGTAGAGTCTAAGGTATAAAAGGGTCATGAGAACGGCGAAAACGACTGTAAATATTGACATCGCTATCCAGTAGCCTTCAATATCTCCAAAAAGTCTCTGGAAGGGTTTTATAAAGCCGCTGAGATAGAGTCCGTGCGTTATGTAGAGCAGGAACGCCAGGATGAAGGCAGTTAGGGGATTCATGGGGATCCCAACGGGTATCCTCGGCTTCCTTAAAAATTCTTTCCTCTTCAACAATAGTTCCAAGTCGGAACCAGTTGAGGGTTAAAAAGGGTCAGCGGTTACGCTCAGACCTTAACTCACCCCTTAAAATCCCCGCAAGGTTCGCCGACGAGTGGAAGGCGAAGGCCGTGAGGAGAGAACCACTGACCGCGAAGAGGTAGCCAACGATTAGCCCCATGAGAAAAGCTCCAGCTGTTATGTAGGCTTTCTCCCCGATGGAAGCCTCCTCGAAGGCCATCCAGTGCGGGAGGGCGAAGAGAAGAGCCGAGAACAGGATCGCACCCCAGAACTGACCTTGGCTTAAGAGGTAGCCCTCGACCAGTGCCCTGTTGAGACTTTCCTCGGCGAGGGGGGCCAGGATAAGAAGGAGCAGGACCCTCCAGAGGAGGCCCTCCGGTAGGAATTCCAACGTTTCGGCTTTTTCTTTAGTCTTTTCTCCAGGAAAGAGCTTTTCTCCGAGGTTCAAGGCCAGGGAGACGAGAAATCCGAGGGCAGTTGTCTGGGGGAGGTAGACTGGCTTAAAACCAGGCGGAATCCGGAGGAGCAAGATCAGAATGAGCGACAGGAGGAGGAACGCCCCCTGAATTCCGGCACCCGCTAAGCCCTTTCCCCTCTTCGCCAGGAGCGATCCGAGGGCCGATGAGGGCAGAAAGACCGCCAGCCAGAGGAGGAAGGCGTAGAGGTATTCAATCACCGCCCACCACCTCCCGGAGGATTCCCATAACCTTCTCCAGCTCGTCTGTACCCTTTTCGCTCAGCTCCACGAACTTCCTCGGCCTTTTGCCGAAGCCGTAGTAGGTTTTTACAATTCCGGCCTTTTCGAGGGCCTTGAGGTGGAAGTCGAGGTTTCCCGGGGTCAGCTTGAGGGCTTTAGCAAGCTCGATGAACGTTGTCCTCTCGCGGGAGAGGAGGTAGAGGGCTATGGCTAACCTTGTCGGGTTCCCGAGCGGCGAATCTGCAAGCTCTCTGAGCCTCTCAGCCCTCATCTCACTCCCTCATGGCCTTTCTTATGTAGAGGAAAGCCGCGAAGGCAAAGGATGAGGAAATCACCATCACAGAGAAAGCCCCTGGGTTCATGGTGCCGTTCAGGT
>NZ_WAKV01000051.1 GCF_015523185.1 Thermococcus sp. | reverse complement strand
GTAATACTTTTCTGGTGGAGATAATGCCAATTGTCACGAAGAAATACCAAGTCACCATACCCAAGGACGTTAGGGAGGCGCTTGGAATCAAGGCAGGGGACGAGGTTGTCTTTGTTAGGGAAGGAAACCGTTACGTTTTGATGAAACTTACTGACCTTCTCAAGGAGCTCAGTGAGGTAACAATGGACATCGAGGATACCATAGAAGAGGTTAAGAGGGGACTGTCGAGAGGAATAGAACGTTCTCTGCGTGAGCTGGAGGGAAGAGAATGAAGGTTGTTCTTGATACGAACGTTTTTAACAACTGGGCCTTTCTCGAATGGTTGATGCGCTCAAGCCTTGAACCCGTGACGAGTTCAGTAGTTTACATGGAACTTCTCTACAGATACGCACGAAGAAAAGGCCTTGAAGAAGCTACTAGCAAGCTGACGGCTGTTTTTGACTCACTGGGAATAGAGGTTATGGGTTTCGATTGGGAATGTGCGGAACTGGCTATAAAATCTGCCGTCGGTCGTTGGGATTTTTCTAAGAACGCGAGAGATTACATGATAGGCTCATTAACTCTGAAGCTCAATGCTCCGTTGGTTACATACAACAAGAAGCACTTCGAGTGGCTTCCCGAGGTCCTGACGCCGGAGGAGACGATGAAGCGATTCGGTGAATAGCTTTAAAAGGTCAACTTTTATAAGGCCCTCTCCAGCGAGAGATTAGTGGTGGGAGAGATGGAAAAACGTTTACCCGGTAAGGTTAGGAGAGCCTTGCGCGCGAGATACTACGATATAGAACCGCGAGCGTGGATTGGGAAGAAGGGATTGGCCGAGAGTGTAATTGGAGAAATCAACACCCAGCTGGAAAAGGACGGCGTGCTCAAGGTGGAGATACGGAAGGGCGCGCTTATCTCGACTGGGATGGACAGAAAGGCCATAGCCGAGAGGGTTGCCCAATTAACTGACAGCGAGCTCATCGATGTCAGGGGCAAAAGGTTTATATTGTTCAAACCGAGGGAAGGCTGGGAAAGGTATTTAAGGCGCCTTGAAAGAAAGGGCAGAGCCGAGAGGCGGGAGGAGCCCGTCCGTAAAGTCAGGCTCGATATCGCTAACTTCAGGAAGAAGTTTAAGAAGGGGAGGGATTGAAGGATGGCGACTGTCTATGACGTTCCTGGTGACCTGCTCGTTGAGAGGGTCGCTGAAAAGCTCAAGGATGTTGAGGAGATAAAGCCCCCGGAGTGGGCAAAGTTTGTCAAGACGGGGAGGCACAAGGAGAGACTCCCCGAGCAGGACGACTGGTGGTACTACCGCGTCGCAAGCATACTCAGGAAGGTTTACATAGACGGCCCCGTCGGAATCGAGAGACTTCGTACCTGGTACGGCGGAAGAAAGAACCGCGGACACGCCCCCGAGCACTTCTACAAGGCCGGGGGAAGCATCATAAGGAAGGCCCTCCAGCAACTTGAACAGGCCGGCTTCGTCCAGAAGGTTCCGGGCGAGGGAAGGGTTGTCACTCCCAAGGGCCAGAGCTTTCTTGATAAGGTAGCTACCGAGCTCAAGAAGGAACTTGAGGAACAGATTCCGGAGCTCAAGAAGTACTGAGCTCCCTTTTCTCATACCCTATCCAATACTTTTTTAACTTCCACTTCTGAGCCTGAATTGGGGGTGAGAAAATGGCGGAGGACATAGAGGAGATTAGGAAGCGCAAGCTCATGGAGCTCCAGAAGAAGTACCTCGAACAGCAGAAGGCTCAAGAGGAGGCCATAAAGCAGGAGATGGAACTTCAGGCCCAGATTGACGCGATAATGAGGAAAATTCTAACTCCGGAAGCGAGGGAGAGGCTTGGAAGGGTAAAGCTCGTAAAACCTGAACTCGCGAGACAGGTTGAACTCGTCCTCGTTCAGCTCTACCAGGCTGGCCAAATTAGGGAGCCAATAGACGATGCTAAACTAAAGAGAATTCTAGCTCAAATAGACGCGAGGACCAGAAGGGAGTTCAGGATTAAGTGGTAGCGGACGGTGAATTGATGGACGCCAGGGAGATAGTGAGAATCCTTGACGAAAAGGGAGATGTCAGTCTCGACACTTGGAGGCTCGTATCTGTTAGAAAAAACGACGACGGAACCGCAGATATACTCTACAGGAACAGACACGTGGGGAGTGACGAGAACCCTGTTTTCCTCTGGATTTATGCGAATATTGTTGAAGAAGACTGGGACGTTCGGGTTTTGGAGAGGATAACCTTCCAGAAGGAAGACCTGCTCTGGCTGTTGAAGTTCGTGTTTCCAAAAGTTAAGGTTTATAAGGGGCTCGCCAAATAGCCCGCCGGCCGGGGGTGTTTGAGTGAGCGGGAAGAGAGTATGTCCCGTGTGTGGCTCAACTGAGTTCATCTACGACCCCAGCAGGGGTGAAATAGTCTGTAAGGTTTGCGGTTATGTGATTGAAGAGAACGTAGTCGATGAAGGGCCGGAGTGGAGGGCTTTCGACCCCAGCCAGAGGGAGAAGAGGGCCCGCGTTGGAGCCCCTGAGAGCATACTCCTCCACGACAAGGGCCTTTCAACGGACATAGGAATAGACCGCTCCCTTACAGGTCTGATGAGAGAGAAGATGTACAGGCTTAGAAAGTGGCAGAGTCGCCTGAGGGTCAGCGACGCCGCTGAGAGAAACCTTGCATTTGCCCTGAGCGAACTCGACAGGATAGCAAGCCAGCTGAAACTTCCAAGGCACGTTGAAGAAGAAGCGGCAAGACTCTATAGAGAGGCCGTGAGGAAAGGCCTCATAAGGGGTCGTTCGATTGAAGCTGTCATAGCAGCCTGTGTCTACGCCGCGTGTAGGCTTCTGAAGGTTCCAAGAACCCTTGATGAGATTGCGGACATTTCGCGCGTTGACAAGAAGGAAATCGGCAGGAGTTTTCGCTTCATAGCCAGACACCTGAACCTGACTCCAAAGAAGCTCTTCGTGAAGCCTACCGATTATGTCAACAAGTTCGCAGACGAGCTCGGCCTGAGCGAAAAAGTTAGGAGAAGGGCAATAGAGATACTTGAGGAGGCCTACAAGCGGGGTCTCACGAGCGGAAAGAGTCCCGCCGGTCTTGTGGCCGCGGCGCTCTACATAGCGGGCCTTTTGGAGGGGGAGAAAAGAACCCAAAGGGAAGTTGCAGAAGTTGCCCGCGTTACCGAGGTTACCGTAAGAAACAGATATAAAGAACTCGTGGAAAAGCTCAACCTCAAGATACCACTTTAGCGGAA
This sequence comes from Thermococcus sp., assembly GCF_015523185.1. Classification (NCBI taxonomy): domain Archaea; kingdom Methanobacteriati; phylum Methanobacteriota; class Thermococci; order Thermococcales; family Thermococcaceae; genus Thermococcus; species Thermococcus sp. Next base: position 13,954 of record NZ_WAKV01000051.1, on the reverse strand, counting down.
CCAGCTCTCTAGGGTTCTCTGCTTTCCGGCTTTTACGGCCTTTTTCAACCTTTCAAGGCCGTTCTTCACCCTTTCCTCGCTGAAGTCGTGTTCATCGCAGAGGAACTTGAGAATCTCCTCCTCATCGGGCTCGCTCCATTTCAGGGAATACTCGTCCGTTACAGGCGGATTCAGGAAAAACTCTTTTATCGCGTAGAGGTCAACGTCGCTCTCCTTCTGGTATTTTTTGAGCGGGTCTTTGGAGCGTTTAACTATTGTTAAAGCCTTCTTTGGGCCAATGCCCTTAATTCCTCCCGGGTTGTAGTCAGTCCCGACGAGAATGGCGAGTTCGATTAACTTCTCCCGGTCTACGCCGAGCTCTTTGAGGACCTCATCGAGAACTATTAACTCGGGCTTGACCTCGACGTATGCGTTCTTCCCCGGAAGCTTTCTCCTCCCCGTTATAGTCAGGTTCCTGACGAGCCGTGGCGTTCCAAAGAGCAGGGAATCATAGTCCTGACTAGCTGAGGCATAGACGTCCCCTTTCTGTGCCATGTAGGCGGCCTGAGCCTCCCCTTCACTCGGAGCCTGCACAACCGGAACACCCATGAGCTGGAGAAGTTTCTTAGCGTCCTCTATGAGGGTCTGGTTGAGCCTTGTTGCCCTCATGGCGTACTTCTTGGCCTCCTCTATGTCGCCCCTCTCGAGAGCCTCGTGCCACTTCTCCTCTGCCTCTTCCCTTGCCTCGCGCCTCTTCTCAAGCTCCCTCTTTTTGAAAGCCGGCGGCTCGCCGTCGAAGACGTAAGCTGGCTTTATACCTGCCTCCATCAGGTTAATCGTCCTGTAGAAGAATCCACTCAGGTGAGATGTTATCCTCCCCTTTGAATCCATTAGCGGTGTCCCGTCGCGCTGTCTTATGTTCGATAAAAACTGGTACATCGCATTGAAAGCGTCAATTGCAACCTTCTTTCCGTAGAGGTTCTCCAGTTCAATCTCCCTTCTCGGGACGAGTTCCCCAATCTGTACGCCCATCTCAACCACCGAAAAAAGTAGGGAAAAGAGTTTTTTAGAGTTTGCCTCGGCCTACCGGGTTGTCATCACGTCTCAGGGAGGGGAAGGGTCGTCATCGGCGGTAAATGCCCTTCTCGATGAGGAACTCCTCGTGCTTTGTCCTCCTCTGCCTCTCCTGCACGTAAATCCAGCCCATGACAAAGATTAGTGTTGCCATTCCAATCAGCGTCTGCCAGCCGAGCTGATTGTAGTCAAGGGTGATTATAATCTTTCGCACCATTGCCAGAACGCCGAGCTCGACGACGTTTCTCATGCTGACGTGGTGCTCCTTGACGTACATCGTCAGGAGTTCGAATATCTCTAGGAAGATTATGACGAGGACTATCTGGTGAAGAACGTTTTCAATATCAAACGAGTGTATAGTTTCCGTAATTAGATTAACCATTAGGTAAACCACGTATCCCATGGTTATCGTAGCAAGGCCAAGGACAACCATGTCAAATAGGACGCTGAGCCACTTGAGTAGAAGGTTATCAATAACACCAACGTCGTGATATTTTCTGTTCATCCGCACACCCTTTCCATTATGGGATAAATTGCTAAAAACTTTTCGGAAAACCGAAGGGTTCTTTGGAATCCTGAAGAAAGTTTTTTCTCTGTTTCTGGAAGATTGTTTACCGACTTTGGATATTTTAACGTCTGTCGAGGCTTCTATCGGCAAAAATAGAAGGGAAATGTTTTAACTGTCTTTTACAGATGTAAAAATGTAAATGTCATCCGAGGTGATAAAAATGGTTGACCCGAACATCGAAGCCCTTTTCAGGCCGAAGAGCATCGCCGTTATAGGCGCCTCCGAGAAGCCGGGCAAGATAGGCTACGCTATTATGAAGAACCTCGTGGAGTATGGCTATGAGGGCAAAATCTACCCCGTTAACATCAAGGGAGTGGAGATTAAGATTGGCAACCGCGTCTTCAAGTCCTACAAGAGCATCCTTGATGTACCGGACGAGGTTGATATGGCCGTCATCGTTGTCCCGGCCAAGTTCGTCCCACAGGTTGTCGAGGAATGCGGTCAGAAAGGCGTTAAGGTCCTGCCGATTATCAGTTCCGGCTTCGGCGAGCTCGGTCCGGAGGGCAAGAAGGTCGAGCAGCAGCTCGTTGAAACGGCCAGAAAATACGGCATGAGAATTCTCGGGCCCAACATATTTGGTGTTGTTTACACCCCTGACAAACTCAATGCCACTTTCGGACCAACTGACGTTCTACCGGGACCGCTCGCCCTCATCAGCCAGAGCGGTGCCCTAGGAATAGCCCTCATGGGCTGGACCATCCTTGAGAAGGTCGGCCTCTCCGCTGTGGTTAGCGTCGGAAACAAGAGCGACATAGATGATGCTGACCTACTTGAATTCTTCAAAGAGGACGAGAACACCAAAGCAATCCTTATCTACATGGAGGGTGTCAAAGACGGAAGGCGCTTCATGGAAACAGCTAAAGAGGTCAGCAAGGTCAAGCCGATAGTAGTCATCAAGGCCGGAAGGAGCGAGCGCGGTGCGAAGGCGGCCGCTTCCCACACCGGTTCTCTCGCCGGAAGCGACAAGATTTACGATGCGGCATTTAAGCAGGCGGGAATAATAAGGGCCTACACCATCGGTGAAGCCTTTGACTACGCGAGAACTCTCAGCAATCTTCCCGAGCCCGCTGGAGAAAACCTCGTCATAATCACCAACGGCGGTGGAATAGGCGTCATGGCCACTGATGCTGCTGAAGAATCCGGCCTGCACCTCTACGATGACCTTGAACAGCTCAAGGTTTTCGCTAACTACATGCCACCCTTCGGTTCCTACAAGAACCCCGTTGACCTGACAGGTATGGCCGGTGCTGAGGGCTATGAGGGTGCAATCAAGGCCGCGCTTGAGCATCCCGAGATACACAGTATAGCCGTCCTCTACTGCCAGACTGCTGTACTAGACCCAAGGGATTTGGCTGACATAGTTATCCGCGAGTACAACGAGAGCGGAAGGAAGAAGCCGCTCGTCGTTGCAATCGTCGGTGGTATAGAGGCCAAAGAAGCCATCGACAGGCTCAACGAAGAGGGCATCCCTGCTTATCCTGAACCAGACAGGGCCATAAAGGCCCTCGCGGCGCTCTACAAGTGGAGCAACTGGAAGGCCAAGCAGAAGTGAATTTTCTCCTTCTTTTGAATTATTCGGAAAGAATTTTTCAATGTACATATTCTGATAGTCCTGAAACACGTGAGGCGGTGATACTATGCGTATAGCTCTCATAAGTGACATCCACTCCAACTGGGAGGCCCTTCGGGAGGTCTGGAGAGAAGTCAGAAATGCTGATGTAATCCTGTGCATGGGTGACTTAGTTGGTTACGGCGCTTCTCCAAACGAGGTTGTGGAGTTCGTGAAGAGACAAATGGGGAAAAGGACCTTCCTCTGCGTCCGCGGAAACCACGACAACGCGATAGCCTTCAGCGCGGACTGGGGCTTCAATCCCTACGCGAGGGAAGCGGTGAAGTGGCACCAGCGGGTTATGAGTGTTGAAAACCTTGAGTTCCTGAGGGGACTTCCAGTGAGGCAACTCTTCACCGACGACACCGGCCGGAGCTACCTCTTAATCCACGGCTCACCGAGGGCACCCCTGGATGAATACCTCTTTCCATGGCTTCCCGAGAGCGAGTTCAGGGCAGTTTTAAGCTACGTAAAGCAGGACGACCTCCTCGTCGGCCATACCCACGTTCCAATGCTCAAGATTATCGGAGGGAGGAGGATAATAAACCCGGGAAGTGTTGGCCAGCCAAGGGACAGCGACTGGAGGGCAAGTTATGCTGTGATAGACACGGAGAAAGAACCCCCTGACAATGTTGAGTTCCATCGCGTTGAATACGACGTTGAAGAAAGCGCGAGGAAGATAATAGAGGCGGGACTGCCAAGGTTCCTGGCGGACAGGCTCTTCGAGGGTCTTTAGTCCTTTTTCTTAAGGCCTCCCTCAAGGGTCCCCCTCGGCCTAGCGGGGGCAGGCTTTGGAAGGCGCTTGAGCTTGGAGCGGACTGCCAGCTTGTTGGTGTCTATTATTATGACCTCGCCTATGCTCTTTACGGCACTCACGGGGATGAGGAGGAGTCCCTCGTTGTCGGTAACGAACTCACTCGTGTCAAGGTCCTCATCCGGTTCAGCAACTATCACGAGGATTTCACCGGTTTCCTCGTCAAAGCTGAGGTCGTAAACCCAGCCCAGTCTTATTCCAGTGTCGGTTATGAGTTCAACATCCCTAAGCTTAGATGCCATTATCTTGACCATCTCCGCCACCTCTAAGCTTAATCGTGTAACCCCTTGGTGACTAACGTATAAAACCTTTTTCCAAAGGAATAATAGAGAATCAGGATTTCTTTGCCTGAAGCTCCTGGGCCTTCTTGGCCAACTCACCCAACTGGGCTTCGAGTTTTTTAAGGGCCTCTTGGGTCTTCATTATAGCTTCATCGTACTCTTTTGTCCGTGCCTCAAGGTATTCAATTGCACTCTCAAGGTTCTTCTCAACAGCGTAGCCTGCTCCGACGCTCACTATGGCGTTCTCCTTGTCGGTTATCATGCCCTTAAGGAACGAGCCAGCTCCAATCGGAACGAGGATTTCAACCTCGCCTTCCGTTTTTTTAAGTTCCTCCAGCGTCTCCTTGACGGCTTTGAACTCGTCCCTTCCTAGGGTGAGCAACTCGAGGTTCTGGGCTAACAACTGAGCCTGAGCCTGCAGAAGCTGATACTCATAAGCGAGCTTTTCCATCTCCTTCTCGACCATAGTTACCACCTGAGAAACTACGGGAAGGGATTTTTAAGGTTTGGTGCTTAGACTCCTCCCCGCTCCCTAACTTTCCTTCTCACGTTGGGGTCTCGGTCGGCTATGATTTTCAGGGCCTCCTCAAAGGTCATCCAGTCGGGGACCTCTTCGTTGAGGTAAACCCCGGTCCTCCCAATCGCGTCCCTCCTCGTGAGAACGTGGACGCGCTCGGTAACGATGTCAATGCTCACTCCAAGGGTTTTCGCGACCTCACTCTCCCTACCGATGACTTCCCGCTCTATGTGGCCCTTCTCCGTTGGAACTATAAGGATTAGTTTCTTGTTCACTCCCGGCACACGCTCCTTTGTTTTGAGGCCCCAAAGGTCTATCGCCCCACCCCAGCGGTAGAAGTCGAGCTCTCTATCCGTTGGTTCGATGAGGGGAAATGTTACGGTGGTTTCCTCATCAATCTCGATTACGCCTTTGATGAGGTGCCAAGGGGTTGCCATAACTATCTTCCTTCTCCTAACGAGACCTTCGAGGGCCAGCTCAATAAGGTAGCTCGGAACCTTAATCGGAATGAATATGTCCACATCGCTGTCCCTTCGGACGTCTCCTCTAGCCACGCTACCGTAGAGGAGCGGGTCAAACTGGGCCAAGCGTTTCATGATTTTCAGGGCCTTTTCGCGCTTCTCCCACAGGTAGCGCCACCTCTTAGGGGTGTAAATCACCTCGCGCTCGTCCCAGATTCGAACGACCTTTTCTCTCGGCATCGGTGGGAATTTTGTGGGAAGTTTTAAAGACCTACCGATAGCGTTTTATACGTAACCGATAACTCACGGGTGGTGAAGAAAATGCCGGTGCTGGGATACAACATAACGAAGGTAGAGATGGAAAAACTGACGTCCAACATCCCCCCGGGAGAAATACAGGTCAAGTTATCTCCTAAGATAGAGGAGCTTCGCCTCGGTGAAATAAGGACTCCCACAGGAAAGATGAACGGTATCGAGGTTCTCTTTGACTTCCAGGTCGAGTATAATCCACAGATTGCGAGGGCTTCCGTGAAGGGGGCAATCCTATACATGCCTCCCCAGAAGGACAAGATTGATGCTATTCTAACGGCATGGGAAGATGAAAAGAAACTGGATTCGGTTCTGCTCGTTGAGGTCGTCAACTTCCTCTCGGTCGAGCTCACTCCGATGCTGATTGTAATAGCCAAGGAAATGCGCCTTCCATACCACGTCCCGATTCCAAGGGCTGAACTCAGAACTCAGTGATGCCTTCTGCCTCCTGTATCTTTCTCCTAATCTCTGCGAGCTCGTCCCTCTTTTCCAGTATCTTGTCAGCGACCTCAAATGCCTTCACAAGGTTGTTTTTTTTCAGGTGAAACTCCGCAATGTCAACCTCCTCGAGAACCTCCGCCGATTTTTTCTGAGCGGCGTAGACCTTGGCAACAGCCAGTCTAACCTTTGCCTTTGGTTTTAGCCCACTCGTGAGCTCTAGGGCACTCTTGTATGTTATCATCGCCTCCTCCACTTTCCCAACTCCTATCAGCGCCTCTGCAATCTCCAAGAGCTTCTCCGATGCCATCTTATCGTTCCCGGAGGCGCGGTGGGAACTGACGACCTGGTTGAGCATCCTTATGGTATTTATCCCTATCAACTTCGCCCTTCCGCTGTTTCCTGCTAGCAGATAAGAGTACTGGGCTTTTACAAGGTAACCCGTGGTTCTGTCTAGGTCACCTTCAGAGTAAGCCAGTTTACTTGCTTTCTCGTAGTTCTTAGCCGCGGTATCCATCATCTCGGTGAAGTGTGCGTCATAGCCGAATATTGCCCTCGTGTATCTTGCCAGCTCGTAGAAGGCATCCGCAGCTCCTCCCGCATCGCCTTCACTGAGTTTGCTTTCCGCAACCTGGCCATAGAGGGTTATCAGCTTTTCAGCAATTCTTTTGGCTTCCTCTTTGGAACCTGAGAGGCGATAGTATCGGAAGGCCGACTCATATGACCTAATCGAGAGGGAAACATCATTCACTTCCTCGTAGGAGTTTCCAAGGTCCTCATATATGCCCGCGAATTCAAGAGCGTACTTGTTCAGGAGCCTCGTATCGTTAAGCGTAGCAAAAATCTCAAGGACACTGAAGCAGTACTCATCGAGGCGGTCTATATCGACCTCAGGTCTTGAAATCTCCTCTTCGATGAGGTCAATGTAGAGGTACGCGCTCTTGAGAAGCGAGGGCCTTGCCTTTTCTATGCCGGCCCTCTTAGCCAGGAAGTAACCTAAATAGCGATAAAGTCTCGCGGCGTTCTCTTTATCCCCCTTCTCTTCATACCCTTTAGCCGCTCTGAGGATTAGCTTGAGTCCATCTTTGACTTTACCATCATCTATGTATTTGAACCCGAGCTCTTCAAGCTCCTCAGGTGAAGCATCGATACCAGGTGAAATCAAAGTCCTCACCTCACCCACTCGAATCGGGTTGATTTAATCGGAAGCAATATTTAAGCGTTGCTTAAACCCTTATTATTTGGTAACCCGAAGCCTTTCGGAGCCTGTTCATGACTGCAAGGCCAAGGCCCCTTTCTTCCACTCCCTCGGCTATTATAACGTCCACTCCCTGCCTGTCGAGTTCCCGTAAGGCCTTAAATAGGTTTTTCGCAACGTCCTCAACGGTCTTTCCAAGGTAGAAGAACTCATCGGCCTCGAACTCTTCGGTGGCCATGACGCCAACGCGGTAGCCCATCGAGCGGTACCCCTTGACGAGTTTCTTAATCTTTTCCCTGACCCTCTCTTTTGGGCCTTCAACTACCAGAACCTGAGCGTTTGGGGAATAGTGCTTGTACTTCATTCCCGGGGCCTTCGCTAGGTCAACGGCCTTTCCTTTGACTGCAGGATGAATCTCAACGGGGCCGATGACCTTCTCAATCTCCTCAACTGGTAATCCCCCGGGCCTTAAAAGCGTCGGTCTCTCTGAACTCAGGTCTATGACCGTTGATTCAACTCCAATCCTCGTTTCTCCCCCGTCCACTATCGCCTCTATCCTGCCATAGAAATCGTCTATAACGTGTTCCGCTAAGGTGGGGCTCGGTTTCCCGCTTATGTTGGCAGAAGGCGCCGCGACCGGTTTGCTCGCCCGTATCAAAGCCAGAGCTATCTCGTGGGCCGGCATTCTAACCGCCACCGTGTCGAGTCCACCCGTGGTAACGAGCGGGACTTCCTCCTTCTTGGGCAGAACGAGTGTCAGAGGTCCTGGCCAGAACCTATCGGCCAAAAGCTTTGCCTCCCTCGGGATTTCCCTCGCGAGCTTTTTCAGGTCGTTGAAATCGGCTATGTGGACTATGAGAGGGTTATCCGCCGGCCTACCCTTGGCCTCGAAAATCCTTCTCACAGCTTTTTCGTTGAGTGCATCGGCCCCAAGGCCGTAAACCGTCTCAGTCGGAAACGCGACGAGCTTTCCCTCTAGGATGAACCTTCCGGCAACTTTAATCTTTCGCTCGTCCAGACCTTCTCGCATGTTTATTACTACCGTCATGCTCTCACCCGCAAAAACCTTGCAAGGTCGGTTAAAAAGCTATTCCAGTAGAGACTTGTAAAGGTCTTCAACCTCACGGGCAACATCTTTCCAGGAGTAGCGCTTTGCCACGTTCCTTCCGATTCTTCCGGCCTTTCTGTTGGTTTTTGGCTCAAGGAGTTTTCTAACCCCGTTGAGGAGCTCATCGAATGTTCCAAAGGTAAGCCCGTTCTTCCCCTCTCGTATCAGTTCGGGAATCCCGCCAGTTCTTCTTCCAACAACCGGAACCCCTAGGGAGTTGGCCTCTAAGATTACGAGGCCAAACCCTTCCCTTCTGGACGGGAGAACGAGGAGTTTGCTCTGGGAAAGGATTCTCCCAACGTCTTCCCTGTAACCAAGGAAGCGGACGTTTTGAGGGGCGTTCTTTTCAAGTTTTTCCCTTAGGGGGCCCTTCCCAACGACAAGAAACTCCTCGTTGGGAAAGTAACTTGCAAGCTCGATGAAGGTTTCTGGAGACTTGTATTCCCGCAACGCTCCGATGAACGTGATAAACCTCTTCTTGGATTCCACCTCTTCCAGCTTTTCAACCCCGTTGGGAACGACCCTGACCTCACGGGCACCCAGAGACAGGGCGAGCTTTGACAGATGATGGCTTACCGCCACCACCCTGTCGGCCTCTTTCAGGCTCTCCCTCACGTAGAACCTGCCGATGGTCAGCTTTGCGGTATGCTCCAAATCGCTTCCATGGGCGGTAACCACGAGAGGGAAGTTCAGCCGTCTTTTCGCGAGGACACCAGCATAGCTCGTCGTCCCGACGAAGTGGGTGTGGATTACGTCGAATTTGAACTTCCGGTGGAGCTTGGCTATCTTTTTCGCACCGAGAAACGTGAAGCTCGTTCCCCTGAGGCCGTAAATTGGGGGGACTTTAACCTGATGGACGAGGTCTTTCTCAAATTCCCTGACCTTCACGGGCCCGTATGTTAGGACGTGGACCTCGTGGTTTTTCCTCAGCTCCCTCACTAGGTTGTCGAGGTGTCTCGCGACTCCCCCGCCGTGGGGTGGATAGTGGCCGACCATGAGGATTCTCATGACCCCAAGTTGGAGATTAAGTTAAAAAGCGTTCCGAAAGACCTCGTAGAAAAGCTTCTCCGTGAAGCCCCCCAGCGAGAGCCCCTCCCTCTTGGCGAGCTTTTCAAGGAGTCTCTGAGCCCTGCTTCCGTACTGGGTTGCTTTCTTTTCCCTTCCCGCTATCCACTCCGGGATTCCGAGTTGGAGCGCAAGCTTCCTCAAAACTACTTTCCGCTCGTTGCCGGAAATCTTGAGTTCGGGGGGTGTTCTGAGGGCAAGGGCAACAACCGGGAGTGATAGGAACGGGAAACGTCCCTCAACACCGTTGAGCATGGCTATTTTATCGTCCCTGGCAAGGTTCCGCTCCGAGATACTCAGAATGTCCTCCCACATCAGTTCAGGCCTTTCGAGATACTTGGCGTAGCCACCAAAGAGCTCATCTGCCCCCTGCCCGCTTAAAAGAACTTTAACGCCGTCTTTTCCGGCCAGTTCGGTGGCGAAGTGGAGTGGGATTCCAATGGCCAGGTTCAGGGGGTTTGGCTCTTCGATTGCAAAAATTACCTTCTTGAGGGCTTTTTCCACGTCATCGAGTGTGAAAATCCTCTCCCTCAGTTCCCAGCCGAAGTGTTCTGACACCTTTCTTGCCCATTCTATGTCCGGGCTGTCCTCGGTTCCGGCAGTGTAGAGAACAACATCGGAGTGCTTTGAGGCAAGAAAGGCCACCAGCGTGCTGTCCAATCCGCCGGAAAAAAGCACGCCTGTCCTTCTTCCCACCCTGAGGGAAACGGAATAACCAAGGACGTTTTCAAGGCCCCTGAGAAGGCTTTTCTCCTTGAGGTACCCCCCACCGAGTCTGGCAAGCGAGAACAGCCGGGCCCTTCTCACTCCCCTCCCGAGGACTACCAGCTCGCCAGGTTCGACGGGAATGGCTTCCTCCCCAATCGCCCATAGAACCTTTTTCTCGCTGGCAAAGAAACCGTTGGGGGAGAAGTAGAGGGGTCTGATTCCAATCGGGTCCCTGAACAGGTAAATCCTTTCACCGTCGGAAAAAGCTACGGAGTAATCCCCTTCAAGCCAGCGCATTGCCTCTTTGACCGCTTGCGGAAAGCTCATGCCCTTCTCCTTTAAGAATTCGATGAGTCTCAGAATCACCTCGCTGTCAACGTCGCTCTCGAAGGAGACGCCCTTCCCTTCAAGATAAATCCTGATTTGGCCGTGGTTGTAGATTTCACCGTTGTGGACCAAAGCCAGCTCGTTCACGAAGGGCTGTGTAAATTCCTTCGAACCGGTCATGGCCAGTCTGCACTGGAGAATCCCTATTTTCCCTCCCGGAATCTCGCTTAGCCGTGCGAAGTCACTCGATTTAAGCGTCCCTTCGTCGGTCCACACCCCAAAGCTGTCCGGCCCCCGGTGTTTTCCGGCCAACGCCATCCTGATGAGCTTTTCCCTGAGTTTGCCATTAACTCCGCCGGCGATGAGGCACATGAGAGTCACCCATGGAATTTTGAAGGGTTAAAGAAAAGGCTTAGCCCTTTCCACTTGGGTGAGTTTGCAGTTACTGGTGAGCCCTTTGAACATCCGTTCAGGTCAAATCGCCGCAGGTGCAGTAGTGCTCATAGGCCACCGTCTCAAGCTCGTCAAAACCTTCTCTCCTTTTGGCTGACAGATAGAGGACCCTCGTCGGTGGGGCCAGCTCGGGAAGGGCTGAACAGAGCCTGTAAGCCAACAACCCCTGCGTAGATGGCTCAAGCTTGAGCCTCGCGGTGAGGTATTCGACGTCGTCAAGGAACTTCCTCAGTTTTCCGATGTCTTCCACCGTATCGACCTTACTCAGGGCTGGGACAGTTGTTATGCCGAGCCTGAGGTCAATCATCAGCCCGAAGAAGAGTGCGAAGCAGAAGTCGGTCGGCTTTCTAAGGATTTCGGGTGAAAAGAGATAAACGCCGAGTGCATCCGGGAAGGCCTCCATGAGCCTTACTCCGAACTCGTGGAAGAGGAACGTCTCCATCTGGCCGGGCGTGTCTATGATGACGTAGTCGCTCCTTTTTTCAAGCCCCCTAATCTTTCCAGCGTATTCCTCTACCTTCGGTGCGAGGATGTCGTAGCTATTCACTATGGCCCCGTTTGGGCCCAACCCCTTTTCCATGAGTTCCCATGCCGTTATCTCCTCGCGGACGTCGAGGTCAGGCTTATATGGGAGCCTTTTGACGCCGGTATCGAGGTTAACATATGAGACTGCGTAACCGTTTTCCTCCAGGTATTCTCCGAACTCCGCTGTTAGGGTCGTTTTTCCGCTTCCGGCCGTTCCTATGAAGGTCAGAATCATCCCATCACCCTCGCCTTGAAGCCCGCTATTCTCACCACCGTCTCGGCGAGCTCCATAAAGGCCTTAGCACCGTCCGAATCTGGAGCATACTCAACTACCGGAACGCCTTCAAGTGTTGCCTCCCTCACCTTTGGGTCCTCTGGGACCACGACGAGGAGTGGGACTTCCATAACTTCCTCCGCAACATCTGGAGGGATATCGTTGTCGCTCCTTCCGTAGCGGTTGAGGACGAAGCCGAGAACTGCCAGGCCGGCCTTCTTAAGGACTATCCCGACCTTCATCGTGTCGGTTATGCACGAGATTTCTGGGTTGGTTACGAGGATCACCTCCTCACCGCTCATCATGGCGTTCATGGCGTCCATCTGAAGGCCCGCGGGGCAGTCGATGATTATGAAATCGAAGTGGGGCTTTAGGGGTTTTATCGTACCGGGAAGCCTTCTCGGGTCGGCCTTAACAACGTGCTCCCAGTCAACCGCCGCGGGAATCAGATAAACGTTGTCATAGCTGGTCGCGTAAATCGCGTCCTTTATATCGGCAGAACCGGCGAGAACGTCATGGATTGTAGTCTCGGCATCGTCTATTCCCATGACAAGGCTGAGGTTTGCCATCGTCAGGTCGGCATCAATTGCCAGAACCTTGTAGCCCATCTTTCCAAGGGCTATCGAAAGGTTCGCGGTGGTGGTCGTTTTCCCGGTTCCGCCCTTTCCGCTGGCGATAGAAATCAGTCTGCCCATCATCCCACCCGTCTGGTTTTCTCCTAAACCTTTATGAACCTTTAGCCGAGGCTCATTTGGGTGAGAAAATGAGGGTGTTTGTTCCTGACACGAGCGTGATAGTTGATGGAAGGCTAACCCAGTTCCTCTCAACACTCGACGAGAAGGTAAAGGTAGTAATCCCAGAGGCAGTTGTAGCGGAGATAGAGCATCAGGCCAACGAGGGTAAGGCGATAGGCCATACAGGCCTTGAGGAACTCAAGAAACTCCGCGACATGGCAGATAAAGGTAAGATACTCCTCGAGTTCCACGGCGAGAGGCCCGAGCTGTGGCAGATTAGAAGGGCTAAAGCCGGGGAGATAGACCACATGGTTCGCGAGACGGCAAAACAGCTCAACGCCACCCTAATCACCGGCGACCAGGTCCAGAGGGACATAGCCATAGCCAAGGGCATAGATGTAATCTACCTGACCGCCAAAAGGGAAGTCCGCCACAGGCTCGAGGACTTCTTCGACGAAACCACGATGAGCGTCCACCTCAAGGCTGGTGTAAAGCCCCTAGCGAAGAAAGGAAAACCCGGCGAGTGGAGGCTCGTTCCCATCCGTGACGAACCGCTTAGCGACGAGGAGCTTCACGAGATAGCGGATGACATCGTTGAGAGGGCAAAGAGAGAGCCGGACAGCTTCATAGAGCTGGACGAACCCGGAGCTACTGTCGTTCAGCTGAGGAACTACCGCATCGTCATAGCCAAACCGCCCTTCGCGGATAGAATTGAGATAACCGCCGTCAGACCGGTCACGAAACTCAGCATAGAGGACTACGAACTGAGCGAAAAGCTCCTTGAGAGGCTCAAGGATAAGGCGGAGGGAATCCTTATCGCCGGTGCCCCCGGCGAGGGGAAGACGACCTTCGCACAGGCTTTGGCCGAGTGGTACGCTTCGATGGGCAGGATTGTCAAGACTATGGAGAAGCCGAGGGATTTGCAGGTTAGTGAGGAAATAACTCAGTACACTGCTCTAAACGGGAGGATGGAGCTGACTGGAGACATACTCCTCCTCGTGAGGCCGGACTACACGATATTCGACGAGATGAGAAAGACGAGCGACTTTAAGATTTACTCAGACCTAAGGCTCGCGGGCGTTGGAATGGTCGGGGTTGTCCACGCGACTAAACCAATAGACGCGATACAGCGTTTCATCGGCAGGGTGGAGCTCGGAATGATACCCCAGATAGTTGATACCGTCCTCTTCATCAAGGCCGGTAAAGTTGCGAAGGTTTTGACACTTGAGTACCTCGTTAAGGTTCCGAGCGGGATGAAAGAGGAAGACCTAGCGAGGCCCGTCATTGAGGTGAGGGACTTCGAGACGGGTGAACTGGAATACGAGATTTACACCTACGGCGAGGAGATAAGCGTCGTTCCTGTCAAGAAAGAGGAAAAAGCCCCGGCTTTAAAGCTCGCCGAGAAGAGGCTCAAGCAGGAAATCAAAAAGTTCCTGCCCGACGTTTACACTGAGGTCGAGATAGTCAGCCCGCACAAAGCCGTGATATACGCCGACGAGTTCGACATTCCGG
>NZ_WAKV01000050.1 GCF_015523185.1 Thermococcus sp. | reverse complement strand
CTTCCCGCAGGGGACGTAGTCGTCTCCCTCCCTGTGGACGGAGTGGCAGCTCCTCTGTAGCCTGAAGAGCTCCGGATAACGGCTGTGAAGCACGCGCTCCACGATGAGGCCGGTTATAGGTCTAACAGCCGACCACTGTCTTATCCCGAGACCCCTCTCCGCGAACCAGCGCGTCATGTACTTCTCAAAGTCCCAGCTCTGGTCGTAAGTGGCGTAATAGTGGCGGATTCCATTGTACTCGTAGGTTAAACCCCTTGGGTCGTCGTATTCGTTGCCGAAGAGCAGGTTCCCGATGTTATACTTGTGCATCAGCGGGAGGAAGGCGAAGGAGTAGCCCGCGAAGAAGAACAGCCTTATGGGATAGACCTCGGCCTTTGGCTTGCCCACGTTCTGAAGGATTCCCATGTTCTTCTCTATGAAGGTGTAGAGCCTGTCGGCGTTGCTCCAGACCCTTTTGGTCCTCGGCTCGTTCCTCTCGAACCAGCGGTAAGCTGGAATCGCCACCCTCCAGTGGCCACCAGATTCATTGTAAAAGAAGGGATAGACCTCGCAGCCGAGTTCCTTCATCATGCCGTAGGTGAGGAGGCTCTCCTTACCACCGGAGAGCATCACGGCGCATTTGGAATAATCTGGCTCGAAGTCAATGGGTTCCTCCTCAACGCCCTCCGGGAAGAGCTTCGCCATCGGCTCGGCCATCTCCGGAGTCACTTCCTTTGGAACGAACTCGGGTTTTATGAACTCGCTCGGCTGGGCTATCCTGTTGACGAAGATGTCCCTCGCTGTGACCTCCATCATGTCGCGGAAGAACTTCAGGTCTCTCGGGTCGAGGGGGAAGTCAAAGCGTATTTCTGGCGTGAAGAGGCCGTAGTTTATGGCCGGGATTATGCTCACCAGCTTGGCGAAGGCTTCCACCTTGGGAATCCTCTCGGGGTAGCGGTGGATGAGGTTGTAACCTAGCTCTTCGCCGTCAATGCCGAGAACATAGCGTGCCGAGATACGCCTTGCCGAGACCTTCGGCCGCTCGATGAGGATGTAGTCAAAGCACTTCAGCTCCGGCAGGCTCACCCGCCCTCACCTCTCCAAGCTTCTTCGCCTTGCTCGCTATCAGCTTGGCTATATCCTCGACGCCCTGGTAAAACGGGACGCGCGTTAAGATTCCAGTCTCGCTCTCTATCCTCTCGGCCCATTCGAGAGCTTCTTCCTTCGTGAGGTTCTGGGTGTTTATCGTGATAGCTATAGGCGGCTTCCCCGAGAGGAGCTCTATCATCTTTATGTAGTTTTCAAGCGGCGGAATCCTATACTGGGGGAAATCATCAAAGGTTTTTCTCGCTGGAGCGTGCTGGAGGACGATGAAATCGGGCCTGGCCGCGCCTATAAGCTCGAAACCGCCTGGGAAGGCAGGGTGGAGGAGCGAGCCCTCACCGTGGGTGACTATAACGTCCGGCCTCTCCTCGACCCAGGCGCGGTAGAAGACGTCCTCAATGGCTCCTGGAACGAAGTCGTTGATGATGGAGTCCATAACTATGCAGTACTTGAAGCCCTGCATCCAGCCAGTCTGCCCCATGGCTATGAACTCGCTCTTCAGGCCGAGATTCCTGAAGGCTTCGTGGAGCATAATTGCAGTGGTCCTTTTCCCTATTGCCGCGTCAGTTCCGAGAACCGCTACCTTGATGGCCTTAACGTCCTCTATCTTCCCGGTGAAGGGAACGCGGTAGTTGTAGAATATCTTCCTAACGTCGATTATCTCGACCCCGTTCTGCCTCGCGAGACGCCTGAGGTAGGGGTCATCGCTGAGGAAGTGGTGGAGGCCGTTGACTACCCCTAGTCCAGCTTTGATGGCCTTCGCCACTATCCTCTTGTAGCTCGAGGGAAGAACACCACCCGGTGTGGCTACGCCTATGATGAGCCACCTCGCATCCGGGTTCTCCCTGAGAGCTTCCTCGAGGGTTGCGTATATTGGAATGTTCCTTTTGATGCCGTCGAGCACCTCTCCCGCGTCTTTTCCCGCGAGGGTCGAGTCTATCAGGCCGACTATTTTATACTTTTCCGAGTACCGCACGAGTCCGTGCGCTGTTTTTCCATCCGTCGTAAGATAGCGCCCCTCCGTAAGCACCAGTGCTTTCTCCACCGTGGACACCTCCGGTTAACACCAACACGAAGTTTCCTTCCCTAATCCCAAACTTCCGGGCGAACTTGATAAGCCCGGCAACGGTTAAAGCCGAGGCCGGCAAAACCGAAAGGCCAGTCGTAACGCGGAGTAACTCGGCACATCTCAACGCGGTGTCGTCGGCGAAGCCGAAGACGTAGCCGTTGGATTCCTTTACGGCTCTCATTGCCTCATCGAGGTCAAAGGATATCTCCGAGACAAGGGGCTCGTTGACTGGTGTCTCCGCTATCTCCCTCCTCGGGTCGCCGTAGAACTTTCTTAGGAGTTCGTTTCCAAGAGCCGTCGTGACACCTACCATCCTCGGGTTTGCCCTCCCACGGAATCCGTGCCATATCCCGGCCAGAGTCGTCCCGTTTCCTACTGGAACGAACACCGCATCTGGCTTTATTTCGCGGAGGATATCTTCAGCTATTGACGAGTAGCCCGCGTAGTCAACCTCAGGGTGACTTCCGGGGTTCGCGTCGTAGATGCCGTTTGCCATCGCGAAGCGCCTGCTTTCCTTTACGGCATCCTCGTACGTCCCCGGCCAAGGAATCACCTCCGCGCCGAGGGCCTTCATCTCGCCGGCCCGTTCAAGAGTGTAACCGGCCGGCACAAAAACGAAAGCCTTCAGGCCGTAGAGCCGTGCGTAGTAGGCGATGGAAACACCGTAGTTCCCGCAGGTGCCCACGGTGACCGCAGAATAGCCCTCGTTGATAGCTTTTTCCACGTGTGCCCTGGCGATCCTGTCCTTGTGGGTTCCCGTTGGGTTTCTCCCCTCGTAGTCTATGTATATTCTCTCAACCCCCAGGGCCTCCTCAAGGAGGGAAGCCCTTAAGAGGGGGCCGCCGTCATCATCGGAGTTTTTCTCGGCCTCCATTTCCGGCCACCAGATCCGTTGTTTTCGTCCAAACGCAGTTATACAGCACCTTTCTTTTATACCACCCAATTTACTCCCTTCATTCTTGGAGGGAAGTCAACTGGAGTTTCTCAGGAGTATATAAACCTTTCTCCCAGGTGGGGCCGTTATTTGTGCCTAACATTTGTTTCAGCCCCTAAAATCATTAGGAAACCGAGTTATTGCCATGAATTTGGATAGAAATGTTTTTAAACCCAGCATACGCTCAATGAACGCCCCTCAGCAGAGGGGAGGTGATCGGCATGTACTACCCGCCAAAGAAGAAGGTCCAGCCCAAGAAGGTTGAGGAAGAAGAGGAAGATGAGTTCGAGCCCCTCGACGCCGTTGAGGAGGCCTACGAGGACTGGGACGAGGAAGAGGGGTGGGACGAGGAAGAAGAGTGGGAGGACGAGGAAGACTACGACGAGGACTGGGATGACGAAGACTGAACGTCCTTCCACTCTTTTTTAACCACAACTTTTTAAACCCCTTTTCTCTCCCCGCCCGGGGTGAAAATCTTGAAGGGCCGCCCGCAGAAGAGAAAACTAACAACCCTCAAAACCCTGGAAAAGGGGCGGCAGATGAAGCACAGACCTGATCCCGGAAGGTGGTTCTACTCCTTCGTTCCGTTCAAGGTATCAACCGGCGGAGCTGCCCCGCTGATCCCTCTGCTCACAATGAACGTGGGCGGCGGACCGGCGGATGTTGGGATTGTGAACGCAATAGGCAGTACCGCCTCAATGCTGGGTGGTCTCTTCTGGGGCAGGCTGAGCGACAGGCTGAACCGGAGGAAGGTCTTCCTCCTCATGGGCTTCCTCGGGACTGCGCTAACGTCGGTTCTCTTCGCCCTTGCAAAGACCGTCCCCCAGGTGATGCTCGTAAACGCGCTCTACACGTTCTTCATAGCGGCCACGATACCGGTTCCAATCCTGATTATCACCAAGGCCTTCCGCCTTGAGGACTGGGACTACGCGATAGGGAGGTTCAACGAGATAGGCGGCTGGGCGTGGGTTGCGGGGATGATCCTCGGACTTGTGATGGCGCAGTTTCTTAGTTTGAGGGAGATATTCGTGGTCCTCGGACTCGTAGGGCTGTTCTCGCTCCCACTCGGGGCGAGGACTATAAGGGAGGTTCCGGTCCACGTTGACAGAAGGATTCTCGGGGTTTACGCCGGCTACGTGGTGGAGAAGTTCCGCTATCTGCCGAACATGATAACCCACCTTCCCAGGCTCTCCACAGAGGACTTTGGAAGGCTGTACGCCTCGACGGTCCTCTTCTGGATAGGGGCCATGCTCTACTTCACCCAGTTTCCGGTGCTCCTGAAGAGCAGGGGACTGGGCGCGACGGAACTCTACGCCATGAGCATTGCAAATTCAGCTATTTCAGCCTACATGTACACCCGCGTCGGGCTGAGGCTGAGAAAGACCGGCGGCTACGGTGCGCTCAAAAAGGGGCTGGGCCTGAGGGGAGTCGCGTTCCTCCTGCTGGCGATTTCCACTTTCCTGGGGGGAAGCGTTTTCCTCGTCCTGGCATTCGTCTCCTACTTCATAGCGGGCTACACGTGGTCGTACATCAGCATCTCAACGTCCTCGATAATATCCCACAGGGCACCCCCGGAGAAGCGCGGTTCCCTGATAGGAACCTACAACCTCGTCAGCTCGCTGGGGGCCATAATCGGGAACCTTCTGAGCGGGCTTGTGGTTGAAGCGCTGGGCTTTACCGCCGACTTTGTCCTTGCTTCGTCACTGATATTCTTGGCCCTTGTTCCTATTTTGTGGGAGCATTAAGAATTTCTGATCTTCTTCTCCCAAGGGAAGGGCTTCAAAAGAAAAAACAAGCGGGGCATACCTATCTCTCTGGTCTGTGCATATGCACAAACGCTCTAAAAAGCTTATTGGACAATTTTGAGTACAACCAAGGGTTAGAATACCGAAAGCTTTTTCGTGGGTTGAATAAACATGCCTTCGGTGATGGGGATGGCCGTAAACCGGGAAGAGGCCCTTAAGGCACTTCAGGTCACGAAGGAGAGGATTAAGAGGAAAGAATCGAAGTGGAAGTACAAGATAGCCGTTCTGAGTGGCAAAGGAGGTGTCGGAAAAAGCACCGTGGCCGTTAACCTTGCAACAGCCCTGGCAAAGAGGGGCTACCGCGTTGGGATCCTTGACGCAGACATACACGGCCCGGACATAGCCAAGATGATGGGGCTTGAAAACGTCAGTGTTCTAGCAGAGAGAACGGAAGACGGTCGCTTTGAGATGCTTCCGCCGGAGACGGACTTCGACGGAAAAACGGCCCCGATTAAAGTCATGACGCTCGGTTTCATCGTGGGAGAGGACCAGCCCGTCATCTGGCGCGGACCACTCGTGACAAAGGCCATCTGGCAGTTACTGGGCGACGTCAAGTGGGGTGAGCTGGACTTCTTCGTAGTTGACTTCCCGCCCGGAACCGGTGATGAGATACTGACGGTTGTGCAGAGCGTAAGCCTGGATGCGGCGGTGATAGTGACCACTCCGCAGGAGGTAGCACTACTCGATACGGGAAAAGCGGTGAACTTCATGAAGAAAATGGAAGTGCCGTACGTTGCGGTAGTGGAGAACATGAGTTACCTCATCTGTCCGTACTGTGGAAACGAGATTGACATCTTTGGGAAGGGCGGCGGCAGAAAACTCGCAGAGAAGGAGGGTGTGGACTTCCTTGGGGAGATACCCATAGACCTCAGGGCTAGAGAGGCGAGCGACGCCGGCATTCCAATAGTCCTCTATGAAGACACCCCCGCGGCAAAGGCCATCGAGGATATCGCGGATAAACTTGTGAAGAAGTTAGAAGAGATGAAAGTGAAGGAAGAGGCCGAAGAACCATCTAGTCCGCTGTGAGGTTGATGAACTCCCTTAAAGCACTCACAAGCTCGTTGTTTTCATCCTTCCTGCCAACGGTCACCCTTATGTGGCCCTCAAGCCTTCTGTCCAGCTTTTTCACGGCTATGCCCTTCTTTAGCAGAAAGTCGTGGGCATCGAGCCTCATCAGGAGGAAGTTGGCCTCGCTCGGGTAGGAGTACTCCTTAAACTCGCGGTAGAGCCTCTCCCTCTCCTCGATTATGTACCTGATGACGTGCTGGACGTAGTCGAGGTGCTCGAGCATGAACTCCCCCGCTTTGAGGGAAAGAGAGTTCACGCTGAAGGGCGGGATAACCCTCCTGAGGTAGTCCGCGGTTTCTTCGCTCGCGACGGCATAGCCGAGCCGGACTCCGGCCAGGCCAAAGGCCTTGGAGAAGGTCCGGAGAACGATGAGGTTGTCGTAGTCCTTCACGAGGTCAATGTTGCTCTTCCTCGCGAACTCAGCGTAGGCCTCATCCAGCACAACCGGGGCACCGGTTTCGAGAACCTCAATTACCCTCTCCCTTGGCTGGGCGTTTCCGGTCGGGTTGTTGGGCGAGCAGATGAAGATTGCCCTCGCGCCTTCAGCGTGGGCCTCAACGTCCCCCAGTTCAAAGTTCCCTCCAAGGGGGACGTCCACAACCTTAATACCCTCCAGCGCCGCGAAGAAGTCGTACATGCCGAAGGTCGGGGAGCTTATAACGATGTGACCCCCGTCGAAGACCTTCAAAATCAAACCTATGAGCTCATCGCTCCCGTTGGCGACGATGACGTTTTCGTGGGAAAGGCCAAGGTGCTCCGCTATTTTCTCCTCCAGCTCAACCGGGTAGGCAGGGGGATAACGGTTGAGGGGTATCTCCGATAGCTCCTCAAAAAGCTCCTTTTTTAGCCCGTGGGGGAGGTCGAAGGGGTTTTCGTTCTTATCCAGGTGAATTCTGGCCGGGACTTCGGGCGGGACTTCGGCCCGCGGGAGCCTGGTTATCGAACTCCTAATCCTCATTATCACCACCTTCCAGCCTTTTCGGACAGTACTTAACCTCACAGAAGGTGCAGACAAGCCGGGTTTTGTCCTTCTCCGGGGTCTTTATGAGGACCTTCTTTATTCCCGCGATTCCTTCGAGGGCCCTGAGGGTTTCACCCTTTAGCGGCTTCTCCACCACGATTGAGATGCGTGCTTCCTCCCCCGGCAGGTTCCTCATGCTGACCGAGACCGCCTCGTTACCCTCCTTTAGAACCGCCCCGAGAACGCGGTGAAGCACCTCGGCCGGCCTTTCTATAACTTCAATCTCAATGACCTCCCAGTTCATTGCGGGGGCTATGCCCTCGACCTTCAGCTCCGGCTCAGCCCGTTCAAAGAGCAAGCGGAGGGCATTTGACGCCCCTATCGTCTCGACGGTCTGGTAAACGACCTTTCTGTTCACCCCCACGGCTTTCGCGACCTCACTTATCGAGAGTTCAACGCCGGCGAAGCCCATAGAGCCCTCCCTGACGCTAACCCCGTTCCTCAGCAGGAACTCGGCAACCCTCTTTCTCGCGGGATAGGGCCTGAAATACTCCTCTATCAGGATCATCCTCCCACCTTCTTCTCGCGGATTATCCTCGCCGTCCTCTCGGCGACCTCCTTTTTAGTCCCCTCAAACATCTCGCGCAGGAACTTGAAGGGGACTTCCTCCTTTGGGGCCATCCCCTTAAACTTAAGCGCCCTGACGAAAACCTTTTCGCCCCTCTTTGTGAACTCAAGGACGTTGTCAGCGCTCTCCGCGAGTTTCTCGTTCTGCTCCTCAAACATCGCCGTGTTGACGGCGACGAAAACTATCGGATTGGCCTTCCTTATGCCCTTGATGAGGGCGTCCGTGAGTTCATCTTTTGCCTCGCTCCCAATCAGGAGGAGCGTGAAGGAGGGGAGAACCACTATCGTCCTCTCATCGGCCATGTCGAGGGCCTTTTTGAGCTGTTCTGAATCCGAGAAGTTGCCGATGTAGTAGTTGGCGTCAACCTTTCTGATTCCTTCGCACGAGGGCTGGTAGTCGAGGAAGGTTATCCTCCCCGCCAAATCGTCGCCCATGCCGAATATTCTTAGATTCCTCAGAACCCCGCACACTGGGGAGCTCGTGGCAAAGTAAAGGACCTTGTAATCCGGGTTCTCTCTGAGGAACTCCCCGATGAACTTCTGTGCAAAAAGGGGCTTTGCCGCGGCCATCGGGCCGGAAAGAAGGGTGAAAGCAGGAAGCTCGAAATCGAAGCCCTCAAAACTGAACCTCATGCTCCCACCTCACAGCCGTTTTATCGCAGGAATCAGGTTCTTCTTGCCCCTCTCGGCTTCTTTCCTTATCTCCTCGAGTATCTCTCTTGAGAGCGGCACCTCGATTTCCTTCCTCTCAAATGGTGCCCCCTTAACCCTCTCCACCTTGAGGAAGAGCCTCATCGGCTTCTCCATCCTGCTGAACATCAGGTTGTCCGCCGACCTCTCAAGCTCCTCAACCATGTCCCTGAAGACGTCGGTGTTTACGGTTAGGAAGTATGTCTTCGTCTTGTCAACGCTCAATGCCCCTTTGATTTTCTCGTGGATTGCTTTACCGTAGGTCGGCGAGAAGAAGAGCAGGTTTAGCGCCGCTCCAACGACCATCGTCCCGAGCTTGCTCGGGCTGTTGCTCAGGTAGATGTTGGCGAGTGAAAGTGCCTCGTCCCACACGTCCGGCTTGACGAAGTTTGCCCTCACGTGGGTATCGCTGACCGGCTCAATGGATTCTATCATAGGGTCAAGCTCGATGAAGAATACCCTGCCGTAGTAATCGTCGAGGTCCGTCCCAAGGAGCCTCATTGTGTTCCTGAGGTATTCAAGGGTCGTGCTCGTGAGGAGGAAGACGACGTTCCCGCCGTTCTTCAGCCAGCCTGAGGCGAAGGAGTAGCCGATGAGGGGCTTTCCGGAACCACCGGGTCCGCTGACAAGGGTTGAGGTGTTCGTCGGGAACCCCTTAGGAAGTATCTCATCAATCCAGTCAACCCCAAGCTTCACCAGCATGGAACCACCTCCATTAGGTTAGCCTAACCTAATTTTCATTTTGGGGGCCATTACACGAACCTTAAACCTTACGCCACAAATGTGGGTAACACTTCAACGGAAACGGGCAAAAGTTTAAATTAGGTTAGCCTAATTCAACTTCGGGTGAGAGCATGGGCTGGAAGGAGATACTCATGGAGGACATCCTCCGCCTGGCGAGGGAAAAGGGTTCGCCACCGAGCTTCAGGGATGTCATGGAGGACAGCAAGGTCACGAAGGAGGAAGTCGAGGAGGCGATGAGAGAACTCGAGAGGAAGAACCTCGCGAGACGGGAGGGAAACAAGATAGTCCTCACGGAGGAAGGGAAGAAGGCCGCCGAGATAATTTACAACTACCACA
>NZ_WAKV01000049.1 GCF_015523185.1 Thermococcus sp. | reverse complement strand
GGATGCTTGACGGGATTGTCAACGGGCCTCAGCGCGCCGGTTGGACATGCTTGGACGCAGATGTAGCACTTCCTGCAGTTTTCGGGGTGTGCCATGAAGGGCCTAAGGCGAACTTTGTATTTGACCCCGAAGAGGCTCACCTTCATTGGGACTACTTCCCAGATTTTGTCGCTAAATGGACAGACGTAGATGCACTCATCGCCACCTCCACATATCGGGTAGTGTATCACCAGAGGGGCCGTCTCCTTCATCTTCTCATAGTACTCCTTCCAGTCAGGGACGCTCATGCTCTCTCACCGAGAAGAAGGAGTTTTATTTTCCGGGCACACTCACGGAACGTGCTTTCCAACTCCTCCCTTTGGGCTTCGTTCAGGTTATCGATGCTCTTAAACAGCTGCTTGAAAGCCTCCTTGAGTTCTTCTCCCCCGAGTTCTAGAAATGCCTTGTACGCGAGGAGTTTTCTTTTTATGTCGTTAAGTTCCTTCTCGTTTTTATTTAGATATTCGATGCCCCTTTCGGTTATTTGGTATGTCTTCCTGTCTCTGTCGCCGGTTTCCACCACCTTAATAAGACCACTTCTTTTCAGTGATGATAGGATTGGGTAGACAGTTCCAGCGCTCAGCTTTATCCCATACAGCCTCTCAACTTCTGCCATTATGCCGTAGCCGTGGTTTGGGTTCTTCAACAGTTCAAGGATTATGAGTTTGAGGGCTCCCTTAACATAGGGCTTCTCCATAGGACCACCTGATATATCGAACGACATATCGTTTAAAAGACTTTTGGCGCTAAGCTTTTTTTCTAAATGAATATAGTGTTTACCTGGGTGATATAATGAGACTCGTTCTCAAGCCACTCTTTGAGGCGGAGCTAACACCGGACTTCGCGGAGGTAATAAGGAGCAAGCTCCTTGGGAAAGAAGTGAAAACTGGTGAGGAAATCGTTGTTGAGCTTATTGGAGAACCCCTAAGGTTCAAGGTTCTACTTGCTGAGCCGTCCCCCCTCAAGGTGACTGATTCCACGAAGATAGAATTCTCGACGGGAGACCTTGACGTAGTTAACGTGGAGTTCGAGAAGGAAATTGAGGACGTTATAACCTTCGGGAAGGGTTTTGTTGTGGTTCTCGGAAACGAGGTTGTGGTTCTCTCAAAGGACGGGCAAAAGCTTTATAGTGAGGAATTCAAGCCCCTTAAAGGGATTAGAGTAACCGAAGATTCGGTGGTGGTAATTCATGGCTCGGGAATCAAAATCATTAGACCTTAGTGCCTTCACCTTTGACGAGAGTTGGGACGAAAAAAGGATACGCGCCGGGAAAATAGTTGAAATTCTCATGAAAACCTATCCAAGGGAGAGACTCCTCATAGGGGACCCCTACAGAACCCTAATCCATTGCATAATCTCCCAGAGAATGAGGGATGAGGTTACCTACCGTGTCTGGGAGGAGCTCTTCAAAAAATACCGTGACATCGAGACGATAGCCTCAACGCCAGTAGAAGAGATGCAGGACTTCCTGAGGAAGCATGGGGTTGGCCTCTGGAAGACCAAGGGCGAGTGGATTGTCAAAGCTTCCCGGATAATCCTTGAGAGGTACAACGGAAGGGTGCCCGATGACATACACGAGCTCATGAAGTTGCCAGGCATAGGGAGGAAGTGCGCCAACATCGTTTTAGCCTACGGCTTTGGGAAGCAGGCCATACCGGTTGATACCCACGTCAACAGGATAAGCAAGCGCCTTGGCCTGGCCCCACCAAAGGTTCCTCCGGAGAAGGTTGAGGAGTACCTAAAGGGACTGGTTCCAAAGGACAAGTGGATTTACGTGAACCATGCGATGGTTGACCATGGAAAGAACATATGCAAGCCGATAAAACCGAAGTGCAGTGAGTGTCCCCTCAGGGAACTCTGTCCCTACACTAAGGGGCTAGTAAAGGATGAGGATATAAAATGAAACTCATTCCTCGCCAACCTCTTCCCCTGCCAGCTTCCTGAGCTTATCCATGTCGGAGCTCACCGCTATTAAAACGTCCCCTTCTTCGATGGTGTCTTTTCTTCCCGGGTTGTATATGTACCTTTCACCACGCTTTATGGCCAGAATCCTCGTTCCAATCTTGCTTGGTAGTTTAAGCTGTTCCAGGGTCTTCCCGATGAGAACCGAACCGGGCCTAACGGTAACTCTCCCAAGCTCCTCCTCAGTGTCCTCCATTATCTTCCTGATTATCGGGTGGGGCTCGATGTCGCGGAGTATTATGTCCGCTATGCCGTAAGCGGCGTCACTTATGCGCTCGTTTATGTCCGCCAAATCTATGATACTCAGCAGGCTTTCAGGGTCTTCCTCCTTCTTTGCGAGGCGGAGGGTGAGCTTCTTGACCTTTAAAGTCAGGTCGTCCATCTTCTCCTCAAGTAGATAAACCTCCTCCGCTATGTCCTCGCTATCGTACATAACCGATGAAAACGCAAGGTCAATCATCAACGCGGACAAATCCTTCATCTCAACGAGGCAGTTCCTAATCTCGTCGAACTCATTCATTGGGCATCACCTTGATGTTCCCCCTCGCTATCTCCTTCAGGTAATCAAGGGCCGTTCTCGTCCCCCTGCCGATGAGGATGTCATTGGGGAATATCTTCGTGTCTTCGTCCGGGTCAAAAATCCAGCGCTTTCCGCGTCTTATTGCTATTATTCTGACTCCGGTGTTCGTTGCCAAGTCGAGCTCCTCAAGGGTCTTGCCCACAAGGATTGACTCCGGGGAGACGACGATTTTCCCTATCGTTTCCTCGCTCTCAAGGATTACCTCCGTAACCAGGGGGTGAAGCTTTTCCTCAAGAACCATCTTTGCCAAATCCCCGGCAGCATCGGAGATGTCATCTATCGAACGGGCCATCTGGAGTATTGACGTTATCTGCTCCGCCTCCTTCATGTTCCTCGCCGCAAGAACGGCCCTGACTGTGAGGTTGTAGTTGAGTATATCTAGGTACTCTTCGAGCTCTAAGACTTCCTCCGCCATTTCCTTTTCCCTGAAGAGAACCGCCGAGTAGGCCAAATCAATCATAAGTTCTGCGGTATTTTTCATCTCAACAAAAATATCTTTAACGTTCTTGGGAACCTCAACTTCGTCCCATTCTTCCACCCCTTCTTCACCGGGCTTAACTTGGGTGAACGCCTATTTAACTTTTCGGCCAAACGTTTAAATTATTCCACTCAAGCTCTCTTAGATGTCGTTTGATGACAAGGTTCAAAGTGCCTTTAAGGTGTCCCTTCCTTCGCTGATAGTCTCGTTAGTCATAGGTTTCTTCGGTGGGACCTTTCTCGGAAAGTACCTCGACAGAATAAGGCGTGATTACCCGGGACTGCTTATTATCCTGCCGGGAATGATGGGCCTTAGGGGGAACGTCTTCAGCTCGATGGCCTCGCGCTTTTCAACGATGCTTTACCTTGGTGGACTCAAACCCTCTGTTAAAGATAGAAAGGTCCTTGAAAACGTCGTCATAGCGATGCTCATCTCTCTAATTCCCGTGAGCCTCCTCTGGGCAATCGGTGTAATCAGGGGCGTTCGTTATCACGCAATCGAAATTCTCTTCATAGTCATCGGCTCAACGATACTGGTCTCTTTAATCCTTGGCTATTTCACAGCCGGAATAACAATATTTGCCTTCAGGCGCGACGTTGACCCCGACAGCCTTGTAGCACCATTGGTCGCGTCAATGGGCGACCTCCTCACAATTCCAACGCTCGTGGGGTTCATCCTCCTTCTTGAGAGGGATGTGAGGGAGTTCTGGGCTTTGAACGGCTTTTTGATTGTCATGCTGTTTTTCCTTTTGGCAGTTTCGCGCGTTGGTCCCGCCAAGTTCAGGGAGTATAGACAACTCTTCACGACGATAACGGCCTTGGCAATGCTGAGCCTCGTTTCTGGCTTCACCTTAGAGCGCTTCAGCGGGCTGATAGCTTCGAGCGTAATCCTCGGCTTCGCTTATCCATCTATACTCAGCTCCTTCGGTAACTACGGCTCAATCGTAGCTGCGAAGACCTCAACGAAGCTCAACCTCGGTGAGATTGAGAACTATCTCTCGAAAGAGCTCCTCGAGGAAATCCTGGCGCTCCTGCTAACAACTCCAATAATAGGGCTCCTCATAGGTTTTTTCAGCTCGGGTATTTCCTACCTCCTCCTGGGGGTTAAGCCAGGAATCCCCCTCCAGCTCGTCCTTACTTATCCTTTCATGGCACTTTTCATAATGCTCTACGCCTACTCAATCTCCTACGTTCTCTTCCAGCACAACATTGACCCCGACAGCGTCGCGATTCCACTGATAGCTAACAACAGCGACATTTTTGGCACGATATACGTCGTTGCCATAGCCGGGCTGATGGTGGGAGCATGATTGGGCTTTCAATGACTTCATACCGAGGTAGGACGCTGGAGGAGTTCGAGGGCTGGCTGGAAAATGTAGAAAAACTCGGCTTCGACTTCGTTGAGCTGGTGAGTGAGTGGCCCAACTTCCTCACGAGGGAAACGTGGAAGGCCTACGCAGATGTTCTTGGGAGCTTTGACCTCAAGGTTACCGTCCACGCGCCTTTCAGCGACGTTAACATAGGCTCCCTCAACGAAAAAATAAGGCGAACTTCCCTCGAAATCCTTAGGGAAACCCTTGACGTTGCCTCCAACTTAAACGCCCTCGTAGTTACGATTCACCCGGGCCACTGCTCCCCCGCTAGCAGAAAGTTCCGCGGGGACTACAACAGGGTACATAAAAGTTCCCTCCGCGAGCTTGAGAAGTACTCGAGAGAGTTTGGAGTTTTGGTAGGGGTTGAGAACATGCCGAGCTTCCCAATCCTCGATGTTCAAATGCCAGAGAGACTGGCCGAGCTTTTGGAGGGAACGGGCTTGGGCGTTACCCTTGACATGGGACATCTCAACACCGTTGGCTTTCCCTTCGGGAGGTTTTTGGAACTTCTCGGGAGAAGAATCGTCCACATCCACCTTCACGACAACTCCGGGGAGAGCGACCAGCACTTTCCCCTCGGAAAGGGGACGATTCCATGGGAGAAAGTCCTGCCCAGGCTGAGAGATTTCACGTGGGCCCTTGAGGTTACTAGCATTGAGGACGCCCGGGCTAGTCTGGACTTTTTGAGAGACATTGGTGAGCTTTGAAGTCCATTAAAGTTCACTTTTACAAAACGCAACCCTTTTATACATGCCTACCGAAAAAACCCCCTGAGAACTTCTGGGGGGAAGTGTATGGCGGAGAAGATAGTTGAGGAGCTCAGGCCCTTCTTCGACCCGAAGGCGGTCGCTATCATCGGTGCAACCAATAAAAAGGGGAAAGTAGGCAACGTCATCTTTGAGAACTTTAAATCTAACAAGGAGCGCGGGATTTTCAAAGGGAACATCTATCCTGTGAACCCAAAGCTCGACGAGATTGACGGCTACAAGGTTTACCACAGCGTTGAAGAGCTCCCCGATGACACCGATTTGGCCGTTATCTCGATTCCCGCACCCTTCGTTCCGGATACTATGAGACAAATAGCTAAGAAAGGCATTAAAGCTGTCATAATTATCACCGGTGGGTTTGGAGAGCTCGGTGAAGAGGGCAAGAGGCTCGAACGCGAAATCTATGAAATAGCGAAGGCCCACGGCATCAGGATAATCGGTCCCAACTGTGTCGGTGTTTATGTTCCCGATACGGGTGTTGATACCGTCTTCCTGCCAGAGGAGAAGATGGACAGACCCAAGAGCGGACCGATAGCCTTTGTCAGCCAGAGTGGTGCCTTTGCCGCGGCGATGCTCGACTGGGCCGCTGGGGCGGGCATAGGAATCGGTAAGATGGTCAGCTACGGCAACAAGCTCGATGTTGATGATGCCGATTTGATGGACTACTTCATCCATGACGACGAGATAAAGGTCGTCACCTTCTACATCGAAGGCGTTAAGGACGGAAGGAAGTTCATGGAGAGCGCTAAGCGCATTACAAAAGTCAAGCCCGTCATCGCTTTAAAGAGCGGAAGAACTGAATACGGTGCTAAAGCTGCGTCAAGTCACACTGGCTCACTCGCTGGAGCGGACGCGATTTACGACGCGGTCTTCAAGCAGACTGGAATAATTAGGGCTGAGGACTTTGAGCACATGTTTGACCTGGCCAAGGCTTTCGCAGAGCTCGTCCACAAACTCCCGAAGGGAGATAGGATAGGCATAATCACCGACGGCGGTGGCGCTGGGGTCATGGCGAGCGATGCCGTTGCCAAATTCGGCCTCAAGATGGCCGAGCTGAGCGAGGAAACCAAGAAGTTCCTCAAGGAGAGGTTCCCGCCACACGCCGTCGTCGGCAATCCGACTGATGTGGTAGGAGACACCGATGCAGAGCGCTACCGTTTGGCTCTCGAAGCCTTCACGAAGGACCCGAACGTTGATGCGATAGTCGTTATCGTCCTCTTCCAGGTGCCTCTCCTCGAGGAGGAGAAGGCCATAGAAATAATAGCCGACTACCAGAAGAAGAGCGACAAGCCGATTGTGGCTGTTGCCATGGGTGGCAGGAAGACTGACCGCTACGCGAGAATGCTTGAGGAGAGGGGCGTTCCCGTTTATCCGACCCCAGAAAGGGGCGTTCGCGCCCTGGCCGGTCTTGTCAGGTACGCTCAATACTTGAAAAAAGTTAAAGGGGACTGAAGCCGGGTGGTGGTACCATGAAGGAGGAGGCGCTCAAAGTTATTGAGTCCGTCCTGTCTCAGGGCAGGACTGCTATGGTTGAGTACGAGGCGAAGCAGGTTTTAAAGGCTTACGGTCTCCCCGTGCCTGAGGAGAAGCTTGCCAAGACCCTCGATGAGGCTCTCAAGTACGCGGAGGAGATAGGATACCCCGTTGCCCTGAAACTCATGTCTCCCCAGATACTCCACAAGAGCGATGCGAAGGTCGTCATGCTGAACATAAAAACCCCCGAGGAGCTCAAGCAGAAATGGGAGGAAATACACGAGAACGCGAGGAAATACAGACCCGATGCGGAAATCCTCGGCGTTCTGGTTGCCCCTATGCTGAGACCTGGCAGGGAGGTAATCATCGGCGTCACTGAGGACCCACAGTTCGGTCATGCCATAATGTTCGGCCTTGGTGGAATCTTCGTCGAGGTCCTCAAGGACGTCACCTTCAGGATAATACCCATAACGGAGCGCGACGCCAGGAAGATGATAACCGAGATAAAGAGCTACCCGATTCTCGCTGGAGCGCGCGGTGAAGAACCGGCGGACATAGATGCCCTAGTCGACCTTCTCCTTAAGGTCAGTCAGCTCGTTGACGAGCTCAGGGACTACATCAAGGAAATGGACCTCAATCCAGTCTTCGTCTACGAGAGGGGCAAGGGCGCTGTAATAGTTGACGCCAGAATCATCCTCAAGGAACCGAAGGGAGAAAAGTCAGAGATAAGCTCTGAATACAGGGAGAGATGCGCTTAATCGCTCTTCGCTCTTTCTCTTTCCTCGGCCTCTTTTTCCTGCCTATAGACCATCTCGATGTAGCTTAGGATGTCGTGCATTATGAAGAAGCTTATTGCCGCGTCGATGGCCGAGTAGATGTTCCCCGAGATTAGGTAGAAGATTGCGATAAAGAGGTTAATCGCGATGTAGATAAGGGCGACCTTTATCGCGGTTCTGTTCTCAACTCCAACGCCGTAGGCCAGAAGGAGGTTCAACAGGCCGAAAGAGAGGTAAACGATGGAACTCCAGTAGTAGGCATAGCCAAGGAGGAGTATCCCGTTTATTGTGAGCAGGTACGTGGCAAGCTTTGGCGGTTTGAGGTTGAGCATGAAAAAAGTTGGGAAGGGACTTTAAAGGCCTTCGGTCATTCAAAAAACTCAACGTACTTGAAGCCGTCGTCCGGGAAAATCAGCACGGTGGTTTCTTCTGGCGTTAGCTCCCTCATTGCCCAGTAAACTGCCCCGGAGCTCAGGCCGACTAGGATTCCGTCGAGTCTCGCCACCTCCCTGACGCCTTTTATGGCCTCCTCGAGCGTTACCTCGACGATTTCATCGACGTATTTTATCCACTTCTGTCCTGTCTCGGGCCTCTTTATCCCGGGGATTTTCTCCCCCCTGGCCGGAACAATGCCCACAACCCTCGTTCCGTAGCGCTCCTTGAGATAGCTTCCAATCCCTGCTACGTGGCCCGAGGTTCCAATTCCTGCTATTAAAAGCTCTGACCTCTTTCTCACACTCTCAAGTTGCTCCGCGATTTCTTTTCCGGTTTCCCTGTGCGCTAGAAAGTTGTTCTCATTCTCGTACTGGTTCAAGTTAATAGCTCCGCTTTTTCTGGCTTCTTCCTTGACG
The DNA here is from genome assembly GCF_015523185.1 of Thermococcus sp. Lineage (NCBI taxonomy): Archaea > Methanobacteriati > Methanobacteriota > Thermococci > Thermococcales > Thermococcaceae > Thermococcus > Thermococcus sp. Next base: position 9,518 of record NZ_WAKV01000049.1, on the reverse strand, counting down.
AACTCAACCATCTCCTGACTTATCGTTTCAAAGTCCGTTAGAACAACCTCGGCTCCAAGAACGCTGAGAAGGGCCCTAGTTGCCTTCGGAGTTGGCTTCGGCAAGTATGCCCTGAACTTTATCCCAAGAACGTTGCCCAGAGAGGCAAGTGCAATTGCCGTGTTGCCTGAACTCGCTTCAAAAACGCTCTCGAAGTTTCTGCCTTCAAGGGCCGAGAAGAGCAGTCTATAGGCGGTTCTGTCCTTTATGCTCCTGCTGAAGGGGTTAAAGAACTCCAGCTTGGCAAAAGACATCCCCCCTCGTTTTCAGCCTGAGGAGGGGTGTCGGCTTGTACTTCTCAAACATCTCAATGCTGTTCTCGAACACGTTCATTGCCTTCACCGGTCGTGCTTTTGGTAAAGGCCTTAAAAACATTCCTAAAACGTTCGGTTGTGGGCAAAAATGTGTACTCAAATGTTGGCCTTTCTAAATAATCTGCCGAAGGATTTTTATGAACTCTTTGGGGGAGCCCCTGACTATCGGATACCTCGGCGTGAAGGGGCAGGGGGGCTCTTTGCGGGAGCTTACCTCGAAGGTGCCTATTCTCTTTGCTATGCTCACTATCTCCTCCTTGTCCATGCCTATAAGGGGCCTGTAAATCGGCAAATCGCTCGCCTGACTGACGATGTACATGTTCTCAAGGGTTTGAGATGCAACCTGCCCGAGGGAATCGCCGGTGATTATTGCCCTAACACCGACCTCATGTCCAATCCTGCAAGCTCTTCTAATCATCAGCCATTTGCAGAGTACACACGTCCACCTCTCTTTTCCCAGCCTCTTCAGCCTCTCAAAGGCCGGAACGTGCTCCTCTGTGAAATCCACTATAAGTGGTTCGCCGAGGTTTCCATACCTCCTGAGAATCTCCCACAGCTCAAGGACCTTTTCCTCCTTGGTGGAGTCCTGCCTGAAATGAACCGGAATGACCTCAATTCCCTTCCTGAGCATAAGATAAACCGCGACAGGTGAATCTATGCCCGAGCTGAGCAGTGCAACGGCTTTCATGCGAAAAAATTGGAAAGGGCTTTTATGAGGTTTTCTTCAACTTGGGGTTTCAAACCTTCCAATAGCCTAGACAACCTTCCAGAGCTCGTCGCTTTCGGGTCTCCACGCGGGTCTTTCTTCACTGTTCTCCACTATAATTCGTTTGTCCTCGGCCAAAAACTCGCCTATGATACTCGCCGTTATCCCACGACTTAGCAGTTCTTCTACCGTTTTCTTTGCCAGGTCCCTTGGAACTGAGGCGAGAAGAACTCCCGAGCTTATGAGTGCGAGGGGATTTATGCCGAGGTAGTTGCAGAGGGTTTTGGTCTCCTCCCGGATTGGGATTCTATCGACATAAACCCTGAATCCTAAGCTGGAGGCATCGGCTATCTCGTGGAGACCGTTGAGGATTCCACCCTCCGTGGGGTCGTGCATCGCGTTTGCAACATTCCTGAGAATCCGGGCCTCGGGCAGAATGCTGAGGTAATCGATAAGAGTCGAGGCCCTCTCTAGAAGTTCTTCGCCAAGAATGGGGAAAAGCCTTTCGCGAAGTTCCTCGGCTATTATTGAGGTGCCCTCAAGACCCGCCCACTTCGTCATCACTATTGCGTCCCCGGGCTTTGCCCCATCGGGCCTGACGAGTTTTTCCGCTTCGCCGAGCATCGTCCCGACCACTATCGGCCTGTCGAGGCCGAGCGTCACCTCAGTGTGACCACCAACGACGGCAACGCCGAGTTTCTCAGCCTCTTGGGATATCTCCTTGATTATCTCCTCCAAAAGTTCCTCGCTGGAACCCTCGGGCAGGAGTACCGTGACCAGAAACCACCTCGGTTCAGCTCCCATGACAGCAACGTCGTTTGCGTTAACGTGAACCGCGTAGAAGCCTATCCTCCTAGTTGCGCCAGTTATCGGGTCGCTTGATGCAACGAGCGTTCCATCGACGTTCATTGCAGAGCTATCTATCCCAACACCGGGGCCGAGAATGACTCCCTTTCCCTTCGAAGGAACTCTCGAAAGAACGAGCTTTTTCAGAAGCTCGGGGGGAAGTTTTCCGGGCTTCATGCTCCCACCGGAAAAAGTTGTCGGAAGAAAAGAAAAGCCTTTAGGTGTAGTAGTACTCACCCCTCTCCTTCTGCTCCCTGTCCTTAACGCTTCCCTCTTTGTTGGCCCTTGGTCTTCCAGTGTCTGGGTCGCGTCTGAAGGTTATTCCTACCGAAGCCAAAAACCTGTTCATGCCCTCGCGCATACCCATCGGCTTGCTCGCCCTACCAAACCTGCCCGGCTGTCCCTCGAAGACGATTAGTCTGTCGCTCACGTAGTCAACCATCATTACGTCGTGCTCGACTATCAAAGCCGTTTTCTCATTCTTGGCCATGAGCGAGCGTATCGCCTTTGAAACTGCCAGCCTCTGCTCAACGTCAAGATGGGCGGAAGGCTCGTCGAGGAGGTAGAGGTCAGCGTCCCTTATCAGACAGGCCGTTATAGCAACCCTCTGGAGTTCACCGCCGGAGAGCTCATTAACGCTCTTGTCGTAGAGTTCAGGAATACCCAGTGGGTTGAGGAGCTCGCTCTTGTAGAAACTGCTCATCAGCTTGCTTGCGTCGATTTTACTCAAAAGCTCGTAAACAGTTCCCTCGTAGTCTGCCTTTATGTGCTGGGGCTTGTAACTAACTGTCAGCGACCAGTCAACTTCTCCTTCAGTTGGTTTTTCGACTCCAGCAAGCATCTTCACGAAGGTTGTCTTACCGATTCCGTTTGGGCCGACTATTCCGACGACCTCACCAACGTAGAGCTCTCCTCCATCCGCCTCAAGCCTGAAGGAACCGTAGTCCTTAACTAGGGACGGGTATTCAACAAGGATTTCACCTTCTTGGCTCTTTCTCTCGCTCTTCTTGCTGAAGTTTATCTCGTAGGGTCTGAAGCGGACGTTTTCGTCCCTGAGATAACCGCGAAGGAACTCGTTTATGCCGTTTCTTGTTGATTTTGACTGAGAGAATATACCATAAGCTCCGGGCTTACCGTAGACCACGTGAATTATGTCGCTCATGTAGTCGAGTATCGCCAAGTCGTGCTCGACCGTTAGAACGTTCTTACCTGAATCGGCCAACCTTCTTATGATTTTGGCAATCCTGAGCCTCTGTCTTATATCGAGGTAGCTCGAAGGCTCGTCAAAAAAGTAGAACTCAGCATCCCTGAGGAGGGCGGCTGCTATAGCCACTCTCTGAAGTTCGCCACCGGATAGTTGTTTTATGTCCCTGTCGAGTATATCCTCGAGCTCAAGCTCCTTGACCACTTCCTCAAACTTCCCACTCTCATCGGCCCTCTTGAGGAGGTCGCGAACCTTACCCTTAACGGCTTTTGGAATCAAATCAATGTACTGGGGCTTGACAACGGGTCTTATTTCTCCGTTTTTCAGCCTCTCGAAGTAGCTCTGAAGTTCGTTTCCACGGAAGGCCTTTATCACATTGTCCCATGAATCGTTATCGGAGCAGAGGTTTGGAATCAACTGTCCTGAGAGGATTTTGACGGCTGTGGTTTTGCCGGTTCCATTGGGTCCGAGGATTCCGACGACCATTCCCTCCTTGACTACCGGAAGGCGGTAGAGGACAAAGCCGTTAACTCCATAGCGGTGGACACAGTCCTCATCGAGCTGTTCCGGCAGGTTGACGATGTTTATTGCATTGAAGGGGCATTTATGGACACAGATTCCACAGCCGGTACAGCTGGCCTCCTGAATTACCGGCCTGTAGTTCTCCTCGTCTATGATTATCGCCTCACCGCCCATTCTGTTGACAGGACAGACTCGCTCGCAGAGGAAGTGACCGCACTTGTCGGGGTTACACTTGTCGTAGTCAATGACCGCTATCCTCGCCATTTCCACCACCGGGTTAGGCTGAGGGGGAGGATTTTAAAGGGTTGCGGGATTATTACCAAACTTGAACTCCTGTTCCATTGTCTCGGATGTGATGCAAAATGACATCAATCCTCAAGCATAAATAACGCCCTCAGTCCTACCCTTCCCTTCGTCCGCTCCCTCAAAAGTTCCATCAGCCTCTCTGCCTCGCCCTTCCTCGTTTCGACGGTGAACTTCACCAGCTGGCCGTATTCCTCCCAGATAATCCTCCCACCGGCGTCCTCAACGGTTTTCTTTACTGCATGGAAGAGGTTATAGGGGAAGGTGGCCTCGAAGCGTTCCGTTTCATAGACATCAACGATTCCCGCCTTATCTATGGCCTGCTTGCCGCGTCGCTGTACGCTTTAACAAGCCCGCCGTAGCCGAGCTTCATGCCACCGAAGTAGCGCGTAACCACGACCACGACGTTGCTCAGCCCTCTGTTCTGAATGACCTTTAGGACGGGCTTTCCGGAGGAGCCCTTGGGCTCGCCGTCGTCATCATAGCGAACCGCGAAGTTCCTGCCGTCGTTAATAATATAAGCCGAAACGTTGTGGGTCGCGTCGCCGTGGTGGGTTTTGATTTTTGCTATGAATTTTCTCGCTTCTTCCTCCGTCTTGGCCGGCGAGGCGTAGCCTATGAATACTGACTTCTTGACGATGAGCCTGGCACTTCCAAAGCCCTTTAGCGTTTTGTAGCCCATTTTCCCTTTCATCTCCTCAGGGTAGCGATGAGCTTCTTCTCGTTAAGAAGCATCTCGATTGCATCCCTAACATCTGTGACGACGATGTCACTGGCAAGGAGCGCATCGACGCTCGCTCCCTCGTTACCAATCACGCAGAAGGCTAACTCCGCCCTCTCAAGCATTGCGACGTCGTTGTTCCCGTTTCCAACTGCCACATACGGGGCGTAACCATCCGCTATTTTGGCCTTCTCTGCACCGCTTGAGACCCGTTCTAGCTTAACCGGAAGTCCCTTAAACTCCTCTTCGAGTGTTCCGAAGGTGTCCGCGCTAAGAACAACTACAGTATAGCGGTCGGCAAGCTTCACAAGGAGCTCCTTAACGTCCTCGGGGACTTTTCCTTCCTTTCCTAGGGTTCCGTTCAGGTCGAAGAGAACAGCGTTAAATTCAAGCTTTCCATAGCCGGGAATCTCCATAATACCACCCCTCTAGGGTTAAGTGCAAAGTTTTTAAAGCCTTGACCCCCATCTGCATCCGATACATAACCGACGAGTTAGGCTATAACTCTGGGGGATAAGAAATGAACCCATTCCTGGCGAGGCTTCGCGACAGGGATGTCCTCGTTCGGCTCAATGCTTTCATCCTCAGTTACTTCGGCTGGATAACCTTCGGGGTTCTGTATGGATATATTGGAAAGTGGAGCGTTGACGTTACGCGGGAGTTCCTTAAACTACCGCTCACGTCAAAATCCCTCGTGGTCGGCCTTCTGGACTTTACGAAATCGTTGCCCCCCTTGTACTGGCTCCTCAGGATGGTATACTACTTCGGTTTTGCCGGCTCGATTGGATTTATGGTGCTCTACATCCTTCTCTACCTCTGCGACCTCCAGACCTCGGACGAGCTCCTTGCAAGGTATATAATGGCCTACGCGGGGGCAGGAACAATCTATCTGCTCTTCCACATACATGCCCCCCACTACGTCTACCACATCCCCGGATATTCAATGGAGAACACACTACTCACGAGGCAGGAGTTTGTCCTACCGTCGCTCCATAACACCTTCGCGGCAATAAACATCATAACAATATGGAAATACCGCAGGCGTCTCGGGGGGAAAGCCCTGTTGGGGGTCAACACCCTCATCCCCTTTGCTACTGTGCTTCTCGCTCACCACTGGATATATGACGTCATAACGGGCTTTCTCCTGGCGATAACCGTCTCAAAGATAACGAGTGGCTGGGCCGTTAGAATACCGCGGTGCATCTACACGCTTGAGCTCAAGTCCCTCGGGGCAATTACGATGGTTAACCTTGCTCTCGCCACGTTGATGTTACTCGTGGCCCTTGACCCCCGGAAGTGGATTCTCCTCATAAAGAGCATCTTGGGTCAGCCCTGAGAAAAGCTTATAAATTATGGTTCTTTCCCATAGAACGGTGCCGGGGTAGCCTAGCTCGGCAGGGCGGGGGACTCGTAATCCCCAGGTCCCGGGTTCAAATCCCGGTCCCGGCTCCATCATTTTACAAGAAAACCGCTTTTTATCGTCACTTTCGCTTTGGTGGGCTTTTCTGACATTATAACCAGATAGAACTGACCGTTAGTGGGGCTTCTCCAGAGCTTTTTAACACTTGTAACATCTTGTGCGTACAAATAACATAAGGCCCCTTTTCCGCTTTCCAGCCTCGATAATCCGGTTGAGTCCGTGATGCAGACTGTCACAGGTTCGGACGATGAGACGTCGAGGGAAACGGTCAGAAAGCCACCCCCAATCGAAACGTACTCCGGGGAACTAGGGCTAACGGAAAGGTAGTAGGTGGCGGTTGAACCGGTAGCCACTACGAAACCGATGAACACGACTGCCACCACTGAGAACGCGAAGACCATCGCGGTGAGCCCCTTGTTGCCCCTCGCACCCTTCGTTACGTTGAACATATCACTGCCACCATTAGAAAATCCACAATAATCCTTTATAAACCTTGAAGTTTAAACAATCCAAAACTAGAGAGTAGTTACAAAGAAGGACTTAAAGGCCATAAAATTGGAAGGTATCCAAAAAGTCGTTAAAAGAACTCATAAGTTAAGCCTTTTGAGAACATCCTTCGCCTTTCTCTCAAAGTCCTCCTTATCCTGATACTCCCAGTAGTGCTCACCGCTTGGAAATTCTCCAACTTTAACCTCGCGGTTGTAGTCCTTAAGGGCCTTTATAATGACCTCGTTCAGGTTGGCATAGCGTTTCGCGAAGGGCGGTGAGTTCTCATAGATTCCAAGGACGTCGTGCCATACAAGAACCTGCCCATCGACCCATGGCCCGGAGCCTATCCCTATGGTCGGAATTGAAACTTCTTCGGTTACAAGTTTTGCAACATCTGCTAGGGTAAACTCAAGGACAACGGCAAAGGCTCCTGCCCTTTCAAGGGCCTTCGCGTCCCTAAGAATCTCCTCTATTTCTTCTTCCGTCTCACCCATAATTCTGTAGCCACCGAGCCTGAGGTATCGCTGGGGCGTTAAACCCGTGTGCCCTATGACCGGAATTCCCATTCTTACGAGCTTTTTCACGAGCTTCTCGTGGTCGGTACCGCCCTCAATCTTCACTGCATCAGCTCCGGCCTGAATCAATCTTACGGCGTTCCTAACGCCCTCCTCAACGCTCACCTCATAGCTGGAAAAGGGCATGTCCGCCAAAACCAGTGCTCTCTTTACAGCCCTTGCCACAGCCCTCGTGTGGAATACCATCTGCTCCATGGTCACGTTCAGCGTGTTCTCATCGCCGTAAACAACCATCCCAAGGGAATCGCCAACGAAGACGATGTCAATCCCTGCTCTATCGGCCAGAAGCGCGGAGGGATAATCGTATGCTGTAACCATCGTGATTTTCTCCCTCCCCTTCATCTCGCGGATTTTTTTCGGTGTTACCTCCCTCATGCCACCACCGGTGTCTTTTCGATGGCGGTCTAATTAACGGTTTCGATTGGTGGGGTTTATAAGTCAGATGGCTAGAACTAAACGGGGAAACCACATGAATGAGGTGTAAAAGTTCTTTGAACCCATAAACGTTGATGGGATTTCACTTGGAAAACTCATCCGAAGATGAGAGACGATAGAGAAAGGAGAATTATGGGTGAGGTGGGGGAAATGAGAACCTGGGAGCATTACGAGCACACCGCTGACATAGGCGTTCGCGGTTATGGTTCAACCCTTGAGGAGGCCTTTGAGGCGGTAGCGCTTGGCCTTTTCGACGTTATGGTTGACGTGAAGAAGGTCGAGCCGAGGGAGTGCAGGGAGGTAGAGGTTGAGGAAGAGGACTTGGAGGCACTCCTCTATTCGTTCCTTGAGGAACTCCTCGTGCTTCATGACATGGAGGGGCTTGTATTTGGAGACGTGAAGGTCGAGATAGAGAAGACAGAGGATGGGTACAAACTCAAGGCTAAGGCCTGTGGTGAAGCGCTGAGCGAGAAGCACGAGCCAAAGGAGGAAGTGAAGGCCATAACCTACCACGACATGAAGATTGAGAAACTGCCCGATGGAAGGTGGATGGCGCAGTTCGTCCCGGACCTGTGAGGTGGTTCCATGAGCGCGAGGGACATCATTAAAGAGTCCAATCCCGAATTCTACGAGCGCTACTCAAAGCTCGAAGATACCGACGAGTTCTGGGAGTTTTTGATAAAGCCCCTCAGGCAGAGCATAAGGGTGAACACTCTCAAGGCCCCGCTGGAGGTTGTTGTTGAGAGGCTTAAAGAGGAGTTCGAGCTTGAACCTATCCCATGGGTGAGGGAGGGCTTTTTCATCAACGTAGACAACCTTGCGAAGGTCCCGGAGCACGGTTTGGGGTTGATATTCGGCCAGGAGGCAAGCTCGATGATTCCACCCGTTGTCCTAAACCCGAGGCCGGGCGAACTAGTTTTGGACATGGCCGCGGCGCCCGGCTCCAAGACGGGTCAAATTGCCCAGTATATGGAAAACGAGGGGTGTATAGTAGCCAACGACCCAAACAGGGACAGGGCAAATGTACTCATAGCGAACCTCAACAGGATGGGAGTCCTCATAGCGAGAGTCACAACGAGGGATGGGGCGAAGTTTGCGCGCTTTGAAAGCACCTTCGACAGGGTTCTGCTCGATGCCCCATGCTCCTCCGTCGGAATGATAAGGAAGAGCTGGCGCTTCCTGAGGGAGTGGCGGGAAAAAGCGGTCATCAAGTACATGAACATCCAGAAGAGACTCATCATAGCGGGATACAAAGCCCTAAAACCGGGTGGAACTCTTGTTTACTCCACCTGCACGATAGACCCGCTTGAGAACGAGGAAGTCGTTGACTATCTGCTCAGAAAAACGAACGCCAGACTCGAACCCATAAAACTTCCCGTGAGGACGAGCGAGCCCGTTTTGGAGTGGGATGGAAAGGAGTATTCGTCCGAGCTGAAGAAGGCCTTACGAATACACCCGAACGACAACGACACCGAGGCGTTTTTCATAGCGAAGATAGTCAAGCCGGGTGATAGGGATGAGTGAGAACCCAAGGAAGGAGATAGGGAAGACGAGTGATACTGAACTCGTGAAAAAGCTCCTCCTCGAGAACTACGGCTACGCTCCGGAGTTAATCTATGAAATCAGAGGCAACCATCAGAAAGTTTACGCTTACAAGCCCTGCGAGCTGAGGATAAGCGACACCGGGCGGAGGGGGGTTTACTTCGGGAGGATTGAGAGCGATGGTATAAGGCTCACAATCGAGGGGGCCTTCCTCGTTGGGCCGAAGGCAACGAAGAACGTGGTTGAACTTGATGAAGAGAGGGCGAGGCGTTATTTAGCCGGAGAAAGCGTCGAGGTTGACGAAGGCGTTAATGGCTGGGTAATCCTCAGGTGGCGCTCCTACTTCCTCGGCTCGGCAAAGGCCAAGAACGGAAAGTTGCTCAACTACGTTCCCAAGGAGAG
>NZ_WAKV01000048.1 GCF_015523185.1 Thermococcus sp. | reverse complement strand
TTACTGAACCGCAAGCTTTATGTTTGGTTGACTTAACCCATGTAGGGTTGGGCCGGTGGCCTAGTCTGGACAGGGCGTCGGCCTTCGGAGCCGAAGGTCGCGGGTTCGAATCCCGCCCGGCCCGCCAGTACAAACTTCGCCTGCGCGAAGTTTGGCCGGGGTTTGCATGTCCTTTTGGGTTGCAGTTTTAATAGGGGTTTATTCTTGAACTTGCTTGTTTTTGGTGGTTTCTTTTTGGAATAACGCCCTTTAGGTGTTAATAAAAAGTTGAAACCTGTTTTGGTTTGCTTTTTTAAGGAAAACCCGCTTTGAGTTTGAAATGTTGAAAAGACATGCCAACTCATTCTGGCTATTTTGGTGGAAGTTCACTCTTTGGTCAAACTTTGCAAGGTAAAGTTTGATTTTGCAAGCGCTGGCGGAAGAGTAGGTGCTTTTTTTCGAAAATTGCAGGTCTTAAAATGGTTTCTACTAAATTTGCCCCATCGGTGAGTGTTTCACCTTACTAAGGCGCCCTTCGAGCGCCGATAAAAACGTAAAACTGCTTGAGAAACACTTGTTTTCAGGATAAACCCTCTTGCCAGTTTTGAGCGTGTGTTCCCCTCATTAGCGCCCGAAGGGCGTTGTTTTAAATTAAACGCCTTTCTTCACGCCACCATGAACGTAAACCCCGAACCAGTGGACTGCTTGGTAACGCATGCAACTTTCCTTTTGCCCTTTCGGACAGTTAAACCATTTTGGTCAAGCTTTGCGCAAGCAAATCTTGCTGGCCTCAGGAGTGGTGGCCCTCAGCACGGTTCAGTGCCGGGCCAACCGCTCATCATCGGCCGGTTTGTTTTTATACCCAGCCCTTAAATTCCCATCGGTGGTCACGATGATGCTTCCGGATTGGAAGATAAGGAAAGAGATTCTAATCGAACCTTTTTCGGAGGAGTCACTTCAGCCAGCAGGTTACGACCTTCGAGTCGGTGATGAGGCTTACCTTAGGGGTAAAATCGTCAACGTTAAGGAGCTTGAAACTTTGGTAATTCCTCCTAAGGCTCATGCCCTTATTCTGACGCTCGAACGGATTAAACTTCCTGATGATATCATGGGAGACATGAAGCTCAGGAGCAGTTTAGCTAGGGAGGGTTTAATTGGTTCTCTTGCATGGGTTGACCCGGGCTGGGACGGAAAGCTTACTCTGGGCGTTTACAACGCCTCGGACAAACCGGTTGAGCTCTCCTACGGCGAGCGCTTTGTTCAGATTGCCTTCATCCGCCTCGAGGGTCCGGCCAGAAATCCTTACAGGGGACGGTATCAGGGGAGCGGGGGAATAGTCCTGTCCAAGCGCAGGAGTCGTGAGTCCAAGTGAGTTCTAAAAGTGTCCATTGTGCCTAAAGTCATTGTTTTGGGTAATTCTACTGTTTTAGGGGCTGTATCTAGGTGGTGTCCCTTTACGCTTTTTTAACAATTGTCGTAAACCCTACGATGTTCAGAGCCCGGCAGAGTTTTTTCCCTCCAGAATAACCTTTCCTTCTAAGGGTATGTTCGATTTGGGGCATTTAGAGACCTTTTTTACCGAAAGTTTTATATACCTCGAAATGCCTAGAAACTACCGAAAAAGTTTTTATGGAGGTGTTGTGAATGGCCGAGCTTCCGATTGCTCCAATTGACAGGCTTATTAGGAAGGCCGGCGCCGAGAGGGTCAGCGAGGAGGCCGCCAAGGTCCTCGCCGAGTACCTCGAGGAGTACGCCATCGAGCTCGCCAAGAAGGCCAACGAGTTCGCCAGGCACGCTGGCAGGAAGACCGTCAAGGCCGAGGACATCAAGCTTGCCATCAAGGCCTGAACCCTTTTTGACTTTTTAACTTCCCATTTCTGAACCGTTATCGTTTTAAGGCTCTTCTCGCGCTTTCGACCATGCCGGAAATAGCTGTCAGGATGACAAAGCGCAATCACAACGCCTTCGTCCACCTTTTAGGGGCCCTTGAGAGTCAGGACTTCGATTTGGGAGAGCTTTTGATAACCAAGGACTTTGGCGAGATACTAAAGGCAAACCCTAAGGTGGTTCTCTACTCCTTCTTCACCGAGGAAATCTGGGGTAATCTTCCGAGGGAAGTTAAGCTCCTCAAGGAGAGGGGTGCCCTTTTAGTGGCAGGGGGTTATCATGCCATAGCGATGCCGAGGCATACCCTAAAGCTCGGTTTTGACATAGCAGTTGTTGGCGAGGGTGAGGAGGTAATATACCAGCTTCTTACAACACTCAAGAGGACTGACTACAAGATAACCCCAGAGCTTGCGAACATAAGGGGGCTGGCGTTTTACCTAAACGGCGAGTTCGTCTTTACGGGTTTCGCCAAAGTCGAGGACTTCTGGCGCTTTCCACCGTATCCGGAATCCGTTCGACTGATTTCACCGATAGAAATAAGCCGTGGCTGTCCATTCCGCTGTTATTACTGCCAGACCCCCTACATAAAGGGCTTCCGAATGAGGCACAGGCCGATAGACCAGATTGTGAAGTACTCCAGAAGGATGAAGGACATGCGCTACATAACCCCTAACGCCTTCGCCTACGGCTCCCCGGGTGCTATACTTAAGCTGAACAAGCTCGAGGCCCTTCTCAAGGCCCTCCAGCCGCTAAGGAAAGAAGGCAGGAGGCTCTTTTATGGAACTTTTCCAAGCGAGGTAAGGCCCGAGTTTGTTCTACCCGAGACACTTGAGCTACTCATAGATTATGCCGACAATAGAAGGTTAGCGATTGGTGCCCAAAGTGGTGACGATGCAATGCTCAAAGCGATGCACAGGCTCCACAAAGTTGAGCATGTTAAACAGGCCGTTGAGTACATGCTCGAGTACGGCTTCGAGCCCGTGGTGGACTTCATTGTGGGCCTGCCAAACGAGACTGAGGAGAGCCAGCGTAAGAGCATCGAGCTGATGAAGTGGATTATGAGCAAGGGTGGAAAGGTGAGGGCCCACTATTTCATGCCCCTCCCGGGGACGCCATGGGCACGGTGCAAACCTTCTCCATTGAGCGAGGAGATGAAGCGCTTTTTAGGGAGGATGGCCGCCAAGGGCAAAATCGAGGGCTCGTGGGGAGTTCAGATAGAGCTCTCGAGAAAACTTCAGAAACTCATCGAGGAGTTCTACGAGGAACCGATGAGTTACCACGGTTCGATAACACCGGTTTGTTAGCCAATGAGCGAAAACTATATTTTGAAGAGACGTCCTAATTTTTATTGCCATGAGGGGATTGGCTCCACTCTTGGCTATCGTGATTTCAACCCTGCTGGCTTACGCCATTTCAGGTGACCCTTACTTTGGGCTCTCGATTCTGATAATGGGTGCTTTAATGTACGTTGTCACCATTAACCCCTCCATTGGAGGCCCCCTCTTTTATGGTCTTCTTGGTTTCCTAGGAGGCTTTCTCCTGGCTCTGCTCCTAGGGTTAACGGTATTTAAAAATTCAAGGATTGGAAGTTACACACTCTTCTCGCTCCTTATAATAGGCCCCGTTATTGCTCTGTTCATCGGAAAGAAAAACAATTATCGTCTCTGGTTCTCCCTGAAACCGTGACCCAAAAGCTTTTAACTCTAGGGAGTACTCGGTAGCGAGGCGTTATGTACGCCGAAAACTATAAAAGATTCCTGGAGCTTATAGACGAACTGCGAGAGTTTGAGGGCGCCCTCATCGTTGAGGGCATGCGAGACGAGGTGGCTCTGAGGAATCTGGGGGTCAGGGCGGAGATAATCCGGCTCTCCCGTCTGCCTCTGCCAGAGGTCGCGCTCATCGCCTCATCCCATGGGGACGTCAAAATACTCACAGACTTCGACAGAAAGGGTGAAGAGCTGGCTAGGAAGTTGCTCCGCTATCTGGCCGGCTACCCCTGCAGGGTTGACGTTGAAACATGGAAGGAGCTCAGAAAACTTGTCAAGAAGGACATCAAGGGCGTCGAGGACCTCTACGGCCTTTACCTAAAGGTTATCTCCGTTTCTGACCCCCGGCTGGAGGGGATTCGATGAAGAGAAAGAAGACGATACTCCAGCAAGTTTTGGCTGAAAAACGAAAAAAGGCTAAAGAGGGTGGTTTTATGTCAGGAAAGGACGAGTTTGGAACTACCAAATACGTCATCTACGCCGAGTTTGAGGCTAACGGCATCGTTGAAAGGCCCGACGTTGTTGGTGCTATTTTTGGACAGACGGAGGGCCTCCTTGGGGACGACCTCGACCTCAGGGAGCTTCAGAAGACCGGAAGGATTGGCAGGATTCGCGTTGAGGTCCACAACAAGGCCGGCAAGACCTACGGAACAATAACGGTTCCGTCGAGCCTCGACAGGGTTGAGACAGCGATTCTGGCGGCCGCACTGGAGACAATAGACAGGGTTGGTCCGGCGGAGGCCAAAATAAGGGTTCTCCGCATTGAAGATGTGAGGGCAACGAAGAGGAAGTACATCATCGAGAGGGCCAAGGAGATACTTGAAACCCTCATGGAGCAGGAGATTCCCGAAACTCAGGAGCTCACCGAGGAGGTTAAGAAAGCTGTTAGAGCTAAGGAGCTTATCGAGTACGGCCCCGAGAAGCTTCCAGCTGGGCCACACGTTCCGTTTTCGGATTCAATCATCGTGGTTGAGGGCAGGGCTGATGTGCTCAACCTTCTCAAGCATGGCATAAAGAACGCCATAGCCGTTGAAGGAACGTCCATTCCGGAGACCATAATCAAGCTCAGCAAGGAGAGGATAGTTACGGCCTTCACCGACGGTGACCGCGGTGGGGAGCTAATCCTCAAGGAGCTCCTTCAGGTTGCCGATGTGGACTACGTGGCGAGGGCTCCTGAGGGTAAGGAAGTTGAGGAGCTCACCAAGAAGGAAATCGTCAAGGCCCTAAGGAGCAAGGTTCCCGCCGAGCAGGTCATTAACGAGATGTTCAACAAGGGCAGGAGTTTCTACGACATCATAAAGGAGAGGCAGGAGAAGCAGGAAACCAGAAAAGTTGAACCAAAAGAACCAAGGGTTGTCCCGGTTAAGGTTGAAGAGGGAAAGCCTGAGAAGGTCGAGAAGCCGGTTCCTAAGGAGGAGAAAATAGTCAAACCCATCGAGAAGGCCCAAGCTCCCGAACTTGAAGAGTTCGGCGAGTTCATCGAGCGTGTTAAGAAGGACGGCATAGCCCTCCTCCTCGACGAGAACAAGAACGTCATAACCGAGATACCGGTGAGGGAGCTCACCAACCAGCTCAAGGAGCGCAAGGACGTTTACGCCGTGGTCTTTAACGGCGTCATAACCCAGAGACTCATAGATACTGTCAGCGAAACCGGGGTTAGATACTTGGTTGGGGCGAGGAAGTACAACGTCGTTAGAAGGCCGGTCAACCTGAAGATAATCACCTTTGCCGAGTGATTCCCCTCTTTTCTTCTTGCAAATTGCAAAGCTTTTTAGTAGGTAATATGTTTCTACGGTGGGGAACTCCAATGGATTTAGGGAAAATGCTCTTTGGGATTGGTCTTATTCTCTGGGGGATTCTTCTTGCAGTGTTGAGCTTTTCCTTGATGGCCCTCATTTTTGGAGGGGTTGGCATTGTCATGATGTTCGTTGAGTTTGTTAGCTTGGAGAAAACTCCGGAAGATAGAACCCCGCTTTAGGACTAACCTTTATAACCGCTTTTCCGATTCTCCCACGGGTGGTCAAAGATGGTGGAAGAGCTAATCTGGAAGTACGCGCTGGTTAACGCTTACACCCATAAAGGAAAGGCTAACCCGAAGGCGGTCATAGGAAAGGTACTCGGCGAGAACCCCGAACTGAGGCCTAAAGCAAAGGAGATAATCCCGCTCGTAAACGAGATAGTCGAGAAGGTGAACTCCCTATCTATTGAGGAGCAGGAGGCAAAGCTCCGCGAGATTTATCCAGAATTCTTCAAGGAGAAAAAGGGAAAGAAAGAGGAAAAGAGAGGCCTACCCCCTCTCCCGAAGGCTGAAAAGGGCAAGGTTGTTACGCGCTTCGCCCCAAATCCTGACGGCGCCTTCCACCTCGGGAACGCGAGGGCCGCTATTCTCAGCCATGAATACGCTCGCATGTACGACGGCAAGTTCATCCTGCGCTTCGACGATACCGACCCGAAGGTCAAGAGGCCTGAACCTATCTTTTACGAGTGGATTAAGGAGGACCTTGAGTGGCTCGGCTTTAAGATTGATGAGATACACATAGCAAGCGACAGACTTGAGATATACTACGACTACGCCGAGAAGCTCATAAAGATGGGCAAGGCCTACGTCTGCACATGCAAACCTGAGGAGTTCCGCGAGCTTCGCGACAAGGGCATCGCCTGCCCGCACAGGGACGAGCCGGTTGAGGTTCAGCTTGAACGCTGGAGGAAGATGCTCAACGGCGAGTACAAGGAGGGCGAAGCGGTAGTCAGGATAAAGACTGACCTCAAGCATCCAAATCCAGCGGTGAGGGACTGGCCCGCTCTGAGAATCATAGACAACCCAAACCATCCGAGGACTGGAAACAAGTATATAGTTTGGCCCCTCTACAACTTTGCCTCAGCCATAGACGACCACGAGCTCGGAGTTACCCACATTTTCCGCGGACAGGAGCATGCAGAGAACGAGACGAGGCAGCGCTACGTTTACGACTACTTCGGCTGGGAGTACCCGGTTACAGTCCACCACGGCAGGCTGAGTATTGAAGGCGTTATTCTCAGCAAGTCAAAGACTAGGAAAGGTATCGAGGAAGGGAAATATCTCGGCTGGGACGACCCGAGGCTCGGGACGATTCGCGCCTTGAGAAGGCGTGGAATTCAGCCAGAGGCAATCAGGGAGCTAATCATCGAGGTTGGCCTAAAGAGAAGTGACACAACAGTCAGCTGGGATAACCTTGCCGCGATAAACAGGAGGATAGTTGAACCGATAGCCAACCGCTACTTCTTCGTTGCAGACCCGATTCCGATGCACGTGGAGGGTTACGAGAAGGAATTTATAGCCGAGATACCGCTCCATCCTGATTATCCAGAGAGGGGAGTTAGAAGGCTTAAGTTCAAGCCAGGTAGACCCGTTTATGTCTCTGGGGATGATACAGAGCTCTTTAAGCCCGGGAACTTCGTCCGCTTGAAGGACCTCTTCAACGTTGAAATCCTCGAGGTTAACGAGGACGGTATAAGGGCCAGGTTTCATAGCGTTGAGTACGAAATAGCCAGGAAAAACCGCTGGAGGATGGTCCACTGGGTCACCGAGGGCAAGCCCTGTGAGGTCTGGGTTCCCGAGGGTGAGGAACTGATAATAAGACACGGTCTCCTCGAGAGCAATGCCGACGTTAAGGTTGACGACGTTGTTCAGTTCGAGCGCTTTGGTTTCGTGAGAATAGATGAGGTAAAAGATGGAAAGGTCAGGGCGATTTTCGCCCACAAGTGACTTACTCTTCTTTTTTCTTTTTAATGGGGTTGTTGGCAAAGATGCCAGTTGCTACTATTATGACCGCCAGTAATGCCCCGATAATGTCGGCCCCTCCTTTTTTGGCCGTCTCGTATAGGGCGTATAGACCCATTGGGATAAGGACGCCGAAGAGTATTGCACCCGCTATTAACTGTGCGGTTGTTGGTTTCAGTCCTTTTATCCTCTCTACTTCCTTCGAGATTACTGGGTAGTACTCAAACAAAGCGGTAAAGAATATTGATATGGACACGGCGAGTAGTAGTGCTTGGGCAAGTTTTGGAACGGAGTCAGGAATGCCTATGAGGAGGGCAAGTCCCAGCAGATAGGCGGCAGCTCTGTTTCTTCCGACTTTCATGTTGAATTCAAGAATCTGAAGCCCGACCTCTGCCGTTGGGAGGATGCTTGTAACTCCAGCCAGGAATATCGAAACGGCTATTAGGATTAAAAGAAACCTGTAATCTGCTAGAATGGAGGGGAGCTGTCCCATCAGGCGAATTGCCCCCTCTTCTCCCCCATACACGTACTTCAAGAGGTCCCCTGGTGTTGATGGTGCTATTGCGTAAACTATTGTTATTGTGGCCAGGATTCCCAGAATAGCCTGTATCAGGACACCAACAGCTATAATTAGCCTCGCGTTGAATCTCTCGTTCATAAAACTTCCGAGCATTAGGTAAAACGCAAATCCAAGCCCCACTCCGTAGAGAGCTTTCTCGATTGCGGCCATAATCATCCTTACCGTTAGGGGGTTCCTGCTCATTATCATGTGCTTTGCCATGCCTAGGAATGCTGCTGTTGGAGGTATCTTTGAGACAAATGCAATCGTGGTCACTATTACCGAGATGACCAGAATCATTGAACCCGCTGACATTATTGCGAATGTCTTTTCCTTGGCCCTTGTGAGGACTATAAACACGATGGCAATCATCAGGACTTTGGCTATGAGCCTTCCAACTGTGCCAGTTCCAACCACAGGGGATAGAAGAACAAGCATGGTGTTGGCAGTATAATATGAGAGGAACACGATTATCGTCGTCAGTATGGCAAGTATCATCGCTGGTTTTTTCAGGATTTTGTTGTAGAGCTCAACGAAGTAGTAGCCTGACCTGATGACCTTCTCTGCCTCAACTATTGCAACGTATGTGAATATCGCTAGGAAAAATAGGTACACAGCCAGTCCTGTTAGACCGTACTCCATCCAGAACTGGGGGAACAGTCCTATTGTCCCTATTCCCGTCGTGAAACCCGCGACCATAAACATCAGGTAGAGTGTCCACTTCCTTATTTCATCCATCCCCCATGCCCCCCTTTAAGGTTTTTCTGCGGAGTTAGAACTCCGAAAAATAAAAGCTTTGCCGTGCAGATTTTCCAAAAAAATTTGGAAATACGGACTATTTTAAAAATTAAGGAAACAATTTAGAACATTTAGTCCAATCCAAACCACTTAACAAATCCTAGGAGGAACCTGTGGGGTAATTTCTCATGGTACGGATAGACCCTTAGAGCGTAGTGCCAGCAGGGATTCCCAAGGTGTTTTAATGCGTTTCCTCTGTATAAATAGAGCCACTTTCTACCTTCAAGCCTCCGTGGGTGTCTGAGCTCGATTATATGGGGTCTTTCGATGTGGTACCCTTCGGCGCGGACACCGTAATAGAGTTCGACGCGAACGTCTTCTGGCTTGAGGCCGTCGAGGTCAATCAGTACCTCAAGGCCCGAGCGATTGTCGAGAACCCTGACGTCAACGAAACCGACTTTAGACCATGACTCCGTGACCCTGTCCTTCCATCCCGCTATCTCTTTTGCTCCCTTGTAATTATCTCGGGTAAGCCAAATGTGGTTGCTCATGGCTTTGGAATAAAACCTGTCCATATACTCCTTGACCATCCGGTGAGTACTAAAGCGAGGTGCGATGCTCTTTATGCTCTCCTTCATCATGTAAATCCACTTCTCGCGGTTGCCATAGTATGTAGGGATTATTTCCCTCTCGAGGAGGTCGTATAGGGACTCGGCGTCCTTAACGTCGTCTTCCTCGCTCTCCGGCCCGGTGCTTTCCTCACCGATAACCCAGCCGTTCTTGCCGTTGTAGCCCTCGACCCACCAGCCGTCGAAGATGCTCGCGTTGAGGACGCCGTTGAGACCTGCCTTCATTCCGCTCGTCCCACTCGCTTCTAACGGTCTCCTTGGCGTGTTGAGCCAGACATCAACTCCAGCCACCATCAGCCTCGCACTACCCATGTCGTAGTTCTCCAAGATGAATATCTTTCCCCTGAACTCCGGTATCTGGCTGACCTCGTAGACCCTCCTCAGGAACTCCTTTCCTCCCCAGTCGTTTGGATGTGCCTTCCCTCCGAAGACGAGGTAAACCGGTCTGGTCGGGTCGTTCAGGAGTTTCTTGAGCCTCTCAAGGTCCGTGAAGAGGAGGGTAGCCCTCTTGTACGTTGCAAATCTTCTTGCAAACCCTATTATGAGTGCGTTCTCATCTATAGATGGAATTGGGTCGTCTATCCCTAGGCGCTCGTTTCTTTTTATGGCTTTTCTCCTGAGGAGCTCGATAAACTGCCTCTTCGCCTCAAGGTGGGCCTCCCAGAGCTCCTCGTCAGGAATCCTCTCGATGGCGAACCATATTCCCTCTAGGTTCGTGTGCTCGCGCCAGATCTTGCCGATGTATCTATCGAAGAGCTTCCTCATCTCGTTGTGCACCCACGTCATCGTGTGGACACCGTTGGTTATCGCCCCTATCGGTATCTCGTCTAGGGGGACGCCGGGCCAGAGGTTCTGCCACATCCTCCTGCTCACTTGGGCATGTAACTTGCTGACACCGTTCACGTAGCTCGACGTCCTTATGGCTAGGAGCGTCATGTTGAACTGGTCTCCTTCCTTCCCCAACTTAATGAGCTCCTCCCTTCCTTTGAGAAACTGCGAGAGCCTTTTTCTGACTTCCTCAATGGGAAACCTGTCGTGACCAGCTGGAACCGGTGTGTGGGTCGTGAAGACAGTCGTTCCCCTAACAACGCTCAGGGCCTCGGTGAATGTGAGGCCTTCCTCCATGAGCCATGCAATCCTCTGGAGGTTGGCGAAGGCCGGGTGTCCCTCATTTAGGTGGACTACCCCGGGTTCAATGCCAAGGGCTTTGAGGAGCCTCATTCCGCCGATGCCGAGGAGTATCTCCTGTTTTATCCTCTTGTCCATATCGGCGTTGTAAAGGTAATCGCATATGGTTCTGTCTTCGGGGCTGTTCTCGGGAACGTCAGTGTCGAGAAGGTAAATTCTGACCCGTCCCACCTGGACCTCGAAGGCCCTTGCGTATACTGTTCTATCTTCTATAGGAACCTCTACAAGTAGTCTCTTGCCGCCCTTATCAAGAACGGGTCTTATTGGCATCTCTTCGGGCCTGTATTCTGGGAAAATCTCAATTTGGTTACCCTTTTCGTCTATCTCCTGTTTGAAATAACCGTGTTTGTAGAGTAGACCAACGGCTATGAAGGGCAACCCTAGGTCGCTGGCTGTTTTAACGTGGTCTCCGGCAAGGATTCCAAGACCGCCGGAGTAAATCGGCAGGCTTTTGCTTATGCCGTACTCCATACATAAATAGACTATTGGCCTGTCCCATTTTGGGTAGTTGGTCGAAAACCATGTTGATTCCTGGTTTATGTAGTCCTCAAACTGCTCCATGACGAGCTCGTAGAGGTTCATAAAATCATCATCTCGGAGTAGCTCCTTGAACCTGTGGGTTGGAGTATCAAGAAGTAGTTTTACTGGGTTCTTGTATTCGGCCCAGTGCTCGGGGTCTATTTTCTTCCATAGTTTCGTTGCTCGCCTGTTCCAGCTCCACCAATAGTTGTATGCCAAGTCTACCAGACCCCGGAGCGGGCTTGGAAGCCTCTTGCGAATGGCCTCGCAGAGACAGTTATCAACCCTCACCATAGAAACCACCGCATATCATTATGGGTGATACTAATTTCCCCGAACCTTAAAAACCCTGCCTCTTGGCGGACGACGAAGGAAAATAGAAGGGAGCAATCAGGCTTCTTCCAGTGCGAACGGACTTATGTAGTCGCCGTACTTCTCCCTAGCCTTAAGGAGCCTTTTTCTCTCTTCTTCAAGAACTTTGAAGAGCTCCTCGGGGACGTCCTTGGCCTTCTCATGGTAAATTCTCTCTATGCGCTCAATCTTGGCAAGCAACTCCGGAACCCTGATGGTGAACTGCTTCTCGTAATCCTCCTTGCTGTAGTCCTTGTTGAGAACCTCCTTGAAGAGCCTTTTCAGGTCTTCATACCTAGGAATGTAGCCTATTGGCGTCTCTATTGCCTCAACATCACCATGCACGCGAAGCTCCATCCACTTGAGCCACACCGCTTTGTCGAGCTTGTGGTTGAGCCACTTACCGTTTTCGCGGAGGAAGTAGTTTACAGCAAATATTTTCGGCGTCTTCCTGAGCTTTTTACCAAACTCGAGGTAGTTTCTGATGTAATCCCCCAGGGGAACGCTCATGAAGTCGAGTATTGCCATCGGGTTGAAGGTCCTAACGCCCTCCTTTCCGAGAGTAGCCGCGGTTGTTTCGCTCTCAAGTGAGGCGCCCATCGTTATAACGCCGTGCTCCCAGCTGAAGGCTTCTCTCACCGGAGGCCATGTGTCAGCGTCCCTCCCACCGAAAATCATTCCTCCCACTTCCACACCGCACGGGTTGTTAAGGGCCTCCAAATCAACGTTTGGAAAGTGTTCAAGGGAAACGGTGAAACGCGCGTTCTTGTGGCTTGCCGGTATCTCGTTGCCCTCCCTGTCCTTCTTGCCCTTCCACCACTTTCCGCTGTGGTTTTCTCCTTCCTTCGGAATCTCAACGCCCATGTCGTTCCAGTAGGGCTTGCCGTCCTTCACCAAAACGTTCGAGAAGATTATCTCGACTGGGGAATGGAGAACCTGCCAAATAATTGGGTCGTCCTTGGGGTTTACGCCCTGAATAATGCCGAAGACACCCTTCTCGACGTTCGCTCCTCTGGCTATACCGTTAACGGGGAGTATGAATGTCAAGTCGTCACCAACTATGTTCTCCCAGGGTATCATGGCGGTTGACGTCTTTCCGCACATACTTGGATATGCCCCTGTAAAGTAGGTCTTCCTGCCGTTTGGACCGTTAACGCGCATGAGGAACATGTGCTCGCTCAGCCACCCCTCTCTAACGGCCTTCTGGATTGTAAGGCGGAAGGCGAGCTTTTTCAGGCCTATCGTGTTGCCACCATACTGGGTGTTGACCGAATAGACTGTCTCGTCTTCGAGGTCAATGTAAATCCTTCTTTTCTCAAGGTTCTTGCTGGTCTTCCTCTCGTCGAGCTCCCCAGCCGAGTGAACGAAACGAAAGAACTTGGCATTTCTACCGAGTCTCTTAAACTCCTCGTAGCCCTTCCGATAGAGGATGAACTCCGAGTGGGCAACGTAGGCCGAATCCGTTAGCTGAACCGCTGGAATCGTGAATATCGAGTTCTTTGGTCCCAACACGAAGAAGCATACGAAGAGCTCCTTGCCCCTCATAATCCCTTTCATCAAGTCCCTTATCTCCCTCAACCCCTCCTCCCTGTCCATCGTGTTGAGGAACGGAACCTCCTTTCCACCGGGGATAAGGAGCTTGGTGTTGGCCTTGTCCCTCGCTTGGTCGTAGTAGTTGTCGTAGTGAACTGTATGGTTTGGCGTTTCGAGCATCTTTTCCTCGCCGTAGTAGAGGGCCTTCCAGCGGACGTAGAGCTCGTCCTCTTCGCTGTCAGTGCAGACGAAAACCTTGCTGGGCTCGAGCCACTCAATCCACTCAGCCAGAAAAGAATGAAGCTCGGGGTTGTCTATGGCCTTTATTTTTTCAAACTGCTCCTCGGGGAGGAGCTCTCTGAGTTTTTCAAGTGCCTCCATTTTTGACCGCCTCGCACCATGTTAACCGATGACTTAAAATAGTTGTTGCGGCTATACAGGTACGATAATGAACCTCCAAGTTCAGGATGGGACATCGCAAAATATTTTAACTGGGAGTGATATATCAGGATGGTGCCAGGTATGAAAGCAGTGATTTTGGCTGGGGGCAGGGGGACGAGGCTCCTTCCCCTGACGGTTTACAGGCCCAAGCCTATGATGCCCTTCTTCAACAGGCCCCTTATGGAATACGCCCTCCAGAACCTTACCAAGGCTGGCGTCGATGAAGTCTACGTCCTCGTAGGTTATCTAAAGGAGCGCATCATTGAGTACTTTGGTGACGGGAGCGAGTGGGGGATAGAGATTCACTACTCTAACAAGGACAACGTGAAGCTAGGAACGGCTGGGGCAACGAAAAAGGTCGTGAAACACATGGACGACACATTTCTGGTGGTTTCGAGTGACGTCCTTACGAACCTCGACCTGAAGGCTCTCTATGATTATCACAAAAAGAAGAAGGCCCTCGCGACAATAGCCCTCTCTGAGGTGGACGACCCCACCCAATACGGCATAGCGATAATAGACTCAGAGGGCAGGATTCAGCAGTTCAAGGAAAAGCCAAAGCCTGAGGAGGTCTTCAGCAACCTCGTTAACGCGGGCATCTACGTCTTTGAGCCGGAAGCTTTTGACCTAGTTCCCAAGGCCAGGAACTTCGACTTTTCCAAGGATTTGTTTCCGAGGATGCTGGAGAACGATTTGGCTCTTTACGGATTTCCCTTTAAGGAGTACTGGAACGACGTTGGGAGGCCCTCCAGCTATCTTCAAGCGACGGAGGACGTCTTTCTCGGCAGACTTATACTTCCTCAGGTCAAGACCGAGAGCCTTAAGGGCAATCTTGAGTACGGGGGTGCGCTCTATACAGGCAGGCGTTGTATCCTGAGGAAACCCGAAATCAGGGGTTTTGCCGTCATCGGCAACGATGTTGAGATAGGCAGAAACGTTAAAATTGAGCGTTCGGTAATCTTCTCAGGAGTGACTATTGAGGACGGTGCCGAGATTAAGGAAGCGATAATCGGCGAAAACGTCCACATTGGTAAAGGCGTTGTTATCCAGCCCGGAAGCGTTATCGGGGACAACACGCTCATTGAGGACTTCAGCAAGATTGGTTCAAACGTTAAGATTTGGGTGGAGTCAAGAATCGGTCGGGAAAGTATAATACTCCCGGATTGAGGTGGTGGAAGTGGAAGTGTATTACTCCCAGAGGTTCAATCCCGAGGAGCTCGCCCTCCTAGGTAGGGCCATAGGGACGGTTTCCCACGGAACGATAATAGTGGGCAGGGACGGAAGGGCTATCTCACGCTATGGGAAGAGGGCTATGGTTGTCGGGATAGTCAGCACGGGCTCTACCATAATGGACGTTCGCCTGATTCCGCTCATAGCCCTCAAGGACTTCGCCCACAAGAAGGGTCTTCCTCTGGCTTACGTCTACTACTATAGCGGCGTTCGCGTTTACGTCAGCGGGATTGACGTTGACGAGATAAACGCCATCCTAGAAAGCAGGAGCTTTATCGAGGCCCAGCCCAACGATATAGGTGCGACCGTATATTATCCCAATGCCTTAGACGACTTCATGCACGACCTCTTTAAGCGTTATAACTTTAGAATTGAGGGTAAGGCACTTGTTGATGCTATGAACACCCCTGCCGTTCTCTTCTTCCCGAGGATGAACGAGCACTTTGGCTTCGAGGTCGAGCTCATGAACGACATGATGACCAGCTACCTGCCACCGAAACCCAAGGAGGTTTTTCTCCACAAGCTTAACAAGGGAGGCTACGATTTTGGAATGCGCTTCAGACCAGATGGTGTTGTGGAGTTCTACCGGGGAGACGGGCAGAAGGAGTTTACCAGTATGTGGTCTCTGCTTGAACACATGAAGGAGCTCTCGGTCTAGCGGCAATTTTATAAATCCCCCACCGAGGGGTCTACACGTTCTTTCATTTTGGAGGTGACGGGCTTTGGGTATATTCATAGTGCTTGAGGGCATTGATGGTGCCGGGAAGTCAACGCAGGCGAAGTTGCTTAAGCTCTGGTTTGAGGAGAAGGGATATGAGGTTGTTCTAACAAAGGAACCAACTGATACACCCTTCGGAAAGCTCATAAGGCGACTTGTCCTAACTGGGGGCAGGGAGGGAATCATAGACGGCGCTAAAATAAGCCACGAGGCTGAGGCTTTGCTCTTCGCCGCTGATAGGGCTGAACACGTTGATAAACTTATAAAACCCGCGCTTGAATCCGGAAAGGTTGTAATCTCTGACCGCTACTTCTATTCATCTCTTGCATACCAGTGGGCTAGGGGGCTTGACCTTGATTGGCTTATTGACTTGAACCGCTTCGCAATAAGGCCCGACCTCGTTCTTCTCCTCGACCTTCCTGTTAAGGAGAGTATGAAGCGCATAAGGACGAGGAGCATAAAGAGCGAGTTCGACAAGATAGTGGAGCTCCAGAAGAAAGTCAGGGAAAACTACCTCAAACTTGCGGAGCGCTTCCCCGAAATTAAAATCGTCAACGCACTTGAGGATGTAGAGGGAGTTCATAGGCAGATTGTTGCCCTGGTTGAATCATTACTCGAGAAATGAATGGAGCCCCGGGCGGGATTTGAACCCGCGACCGGCGGATTACAAGTCCGCCGCCCCGCCAGGCTAGGCTACCGGGGCAGTCAGCTTTTAGGATTAATTTGAGAGTTATAAATCTTTCTACTTTTGCCAACCGCAAAATTTATAAATGTCCCCTGTATCCCCTACATTGGGTCGAGCCGCCGTAGCTTAGTTGGTAGAGCGCCGGACTGTTAATCCGGCGGTCCCCGGTTCGAATCCGGGCGGCGGCGCCAGTAGTGGGCCCGTAGCTCAGCCTGGTCAGAGCGCGCGGCTCATAACCGCGTGGTCGGGGGTTCAAAGCCCCCCGGGCCCACCATTACAGCTCTTGCTTCGCAAGCGCTGGCAGATGATTAGGTGCCTTTTCCTAAAGGTTTGTTTTTAAGGGGGATTTACAATCAGATTTGTCCCTTTAGTGAGTGTTTCATTTTCTAAACGGCGTCAGGAGAGCGTCAAAACAAAGGTGGAACTACTAAGAAGGCTTCGTTTGGTGTTAAACCCTGTTTTGAGTTGCTTTTTGAAGAGTACACTGCTAATCTTTTGCCCTTCTTAAATGGCAAGAACATTTTTGGTCGAGTCCTTTCCAAAAGATTGCTTACCTACGCGACGTTAGAACAGAGCTCCACTCATTGGACAATATTCCCGTGAGTTCGACTAAAAGATTGTGGCCCTATGAAGTCCTTTTAGGGTGTGCTTTTTTATATGTTTGTCCTGGTGTTGTCATTTTCTCCCTCTAAGTTGCATGGTTTAGGGGTTTGCGCTCTTTTACGCTCCGAAGGAGCGCTCCTCATAGTTGAGCCTGTATTCTGGGCTTGTAGAATGGAAATTCTATCTTAAACGAGCGGTTTTGAATGTGGAGATAATTGACCACACACTCCGCGAACTTTTATGAAACTTTGTCCGGGAAACTCTTTTAAAAGCCTCACGATGTCCCTTTCAGCCCGTTGTGAATACTGTCCAGCTCTGGTAATCTGCTTCGATAAGAACCTCAATGGTGTCCTCTTCTCTGTAGTGTATCTCCCTCACTGTTATTTCGTTCTTAACGCGGCCCTTCACAACGGCTCTGTGAACCTCCTTGGGTAGCTCCTCAGTCACGGGGATTATTCCTTCCTTCACGTATATTCCGGCCAGTTTGCCTCTTTGAAGGAGGAATCCCCTAACTGGGATCACGTATTCATCAAATCCCACATCGTATCTGGCATTTTCAACACGTCCGACCCCAACTGTCATCTTAATCACCCATGTGTAAGTTTTCTATTACATATTTGCCCTCTTACCTTAAAAACCTTTCTGAACAAAAATGGGTAGAAAAGGACAGTTAATGGTCTATCTCGCCCTTCTCCTTCAGCTCAAGGTACATCCTCCAGCTGAGGATAGGTTTCTTAGCTGCCAAAACGTCGTCAACTCTCCTGACGGCGGTGTTGTGGGGGGCGCTTTTCACAACTTCGGGATTGCTGTAGGCCTCCTCGCTTATCTTCTTCAGCGCTTCCACATAGGCGTCGAGCTCTTCCTTACTGACGGTCTCGGTTGGTTCTATCATCAAAGCCTCATGAACAATCAGCGGGAAGTAAACTGTCGGCGCGTGCATTCCAAAGTCGAGCAATCTCTTTGCCACGTCCATCGCGGTAACTCCGGTCTCCTTCTTCATAGGCTCGGCTGAAAAGACAGTCTCGTGCTTCCTGAGTTTCTTCCCCGGGAGTTCGTAGCCTCTCGTTCCCTTAAGCTTTTGAGTAATGTAGTTCGCGTTGAGAACCGCTATCTCGCTTGCGTTTCTCAATCCCTCGCGTCCCATTATTTTGAGATAAGTTAAGGCCCTCACCATGACCGCGAAGTTGCCGTACAGTTCTTTGACCTTGCCTATGCTCTTGGGAACGTTGTAGTCGAGGTAGTAACGGTCGTTTTCTTCGTCATAACTCACGAGCGGAACCGGCAGGTAGTCCTCCAGGAAGTCCTTTACTCCTACTGGCCCGCTCCCAGGACCACCACCACCGTGTGGGGTCGAGAAAGTTTTGTGGAGATTAAGGTGCACTATGTCGAATCCCATATCCCCGGGCCTGACCTTTCCGAGAACGGCATTGAGGTTCGCGCCGTCGTAGTAGAGCAAACCTCCGGCCTTGTGAACTATCCTCGCTATCTCCAGTATCTCGTCCTCGAAGATGCCGAGCGTGTTGGGGTTTGTGAGCATTAAGCCAGCTGTCCTCTCGCTCACGGCATTTTCAAGGGCCTCTAGGTCCATCGTTCCCTCTTCCGTTGAAGGAATCTCTATGACCTTAAAGCCCGCCATCGCTGCACTTGCAGGGTTAGTTCCGTGGGCTGAATCGGCTACAAGCATCTCATCCCTCTGCGGTTCACCGTTATCGAGGTGGTAGGCGCGAATTATTGAAACGCCAGTAAATTCTCCATTCGCTCCGGCCGCCGGCTGGAGAGTGAAGCGGTCCATGCCGGTTATCTCTTTCAGCCACTGTTCTAGCTCCCACATAACTTTGAGCGCTCCTTGGACGGTTCTTTCATCTTGATACGGGTGGATGTAGGCGACGCCGGGGTGTGAGGCTATCTCCTCGTTTATCTTGGGGTTGTACTTCATGGTGCACGAGCCGAGCGGATAAATGCCTGAATCAACACCGTAGTTCATCTCGGTCAAACGGGTATAGTGCTTGACTATCTCCGGCTCGCTTAGCTCAGGGAGATTGAGTCTGCTTTTCCTTCTCAGCTTCTCGGGGATTTCTACATCAACATCTTCAATCGGCTTCGGCAGGGTGTAGCCAATTCTCCCCTCGCGGGAGAGCTCAAAGATGAGCGGTTCGTCCCATTTAGCCTGGCGGAACATTCAGGCCACCTCCCTGAGGGCCTTGATTAAAGCTTCAACCCATTCTTTCCTCGTCGTTTCAGTTGCTGAGAATAGCGCCGTCTCTCCGAGCTCCGGGAAGTGCTTTCCGAGGTAGTAACCACCGTGGATTCCCCTCGCGAGAAGGGCCTCGTGTATATCCCTGTAGGGCCTTTCGAAGCGAACAGGAACATCCTTGAAGTAGAGTCCCTCGAATGGAACCTCGGCAATTTCGGAAAGGCGTTTCATGAGGTAGGCCGTGTTCTTAAGGATTGTCTCGCCGAGCTCCTTCAAGCCTTTTGGCCCAAGGCTCGCGAGATGTATGGCCGAAGCGATGGCAACGAGAGCCTCGTTGGAGCAGATGTTCGAGGTGGCCTTGGCCCTTCTTATGTGCTGTTCCCTCGTCTGTAATGTCATGACGAAGGCCCTCCTTCCCTCGGCATCTTTCGTCATTCCGATTATCCTTCCTGGCATCTGGCGGATGAGCTTTTTGTCGTTTCTGACGGCAAAGATGCCTGCCCTCGGCCCGCCGAAGTTCATGGGGTTACCGAGGTAAGCGGCCTCGCCGACGGCTATATCCGCTCCGAGTTCTCCAGGAGCTTCAAAAACTCCGAGCATCGTGGGGTCTGCCCCTACCACAAAGTAAGCTCCTGCTTCGTGGGCAATCTCTCCTATTTCCCTCACGTTCTCTTCGACCAGTCCAAAGAAGTTGGTCATTTCGACGTAAACACCGGCCGAGTTCTCAACTGCCTCCTTGAGCTTTTCCATGTCAAGCTTGCCCTCATCGTTCCAGGGGACCTCGATTACCTCTAGGTTTGCACCCCTGGTGTAAGTCTCTATAACAGTTCTCTTCTCTGGGCTGAGTGCCTTCGGGATTACGAAGCGCTTTCTCTTACCCTTATGAAGTCTCACGGTCATCAGGGCCGCTTCGGCTATTGCCGTTCCCCAGTCGTACATCGAGGAGTTGACAACGGGAAGACCGTAGAGTTCAGCCATCATGCTCTGGTACTCGAAAAGGGCTTGAAGCATGCCCTGACTTATCTCCGCTTGGTAGGGTGTGTATGACGTCAAGAACTCGCTCCTCTCGATTATGTATTTGACGTGAGCGGGAATATAATGGAAGTATGTTCCCGCACCGAGGAAGCTGGGCATTTCAAGAACGGTTTTGTTCTTGTTTAGGGTTTCGTTGAGCTCTAGGAAGACCTCGTACTCGCTCTTTCCCTCGGGGAGGCCAAACTCCCTAACCATGCCCTCAGGAACGTCGGAGAAGAGCTCATCAATAGAACCGAACCCGATTTCCCTCAGCATCTCATCCCTCTGGGCGAGGTTTGGAAGGTAATGCTTTCCCATGCCAATCACCTCGAAAGGTTAAGACGGTCGTTGAAAGTTGGATGGTTAGAATATATGTTTTGTGCTCAATTGTAGACACGACATCGGAAGTGTGCAAAAGGGTATTGAAAGGGTAAAAGAAAATCAGCTGGTAACGCCTACATCCTCAAAGAACTTCTCCATAAGCCCCGCGACGAGCTGGATGTCATACTGCATCGTCTGATATACCGCCCACTGGACTTTGGTATACGTCCTGCCATCCAGGGTTTTGAAGTTACTGGGGGAGTTGGGGTTGAAGTTTGCGTGAATAACTATGTTTCTGATGGACCAGCCGTCAACCGTGTCGTCCAGCCAGTCATCCTTGTCAACGTGGGTGTAGATGTAAACGGTGTCCCCTGGAACGGTAACTTCAGTGGGCCCTATAAGGTTCGGGTCTTGGGAGTACTTGGCTATGAGGTTGTGGTTCTTATCGTAGATTTCGACGTAGCCGAGAGTTTTTCCGTAGAAGTTCTGCATGTCAATGTCGAAGAAGACAAGGGTTATAGAGCTGGCTCCAAGGAACTGGAGCTTAAGAACACTCCAGTCGCCCTTTTTGAGCTCCTTCGTCCAGAAGTAGGGGCCTAAATGACCAAGGGGCCCCCAGAGGTTTATGTCTTTTCCTGTGGCATAGGCCATATAGCGCCATGAGTTGTGGGCGGCGAGGTCCACGTAGGCCCAAGCGACGCCATTGGACAGGCTCATGTGGCCGTTTTCGTGAGGCCCGAGGTATATGTCCTCCCCCTGAATGAACTTCTTTTTCTCCTCGGGAATCTGCCACCACTTTATGGGGGTCAGGTTAAGGGGGACTCTTCCGTTTAGCATGTCGTCGGCAACCGTAGGGGAGACGTTGTTTTCAACGAAATCATGGGCGTCCTCGGCGTATTTGAACTCTTCGAGGACCTCAAACAGGTGGGGAGTGTTATGGGCTATAATCATCGATGCATCCTCAAGTATGTGCACAGTCCTGCCAAGGTATAGCATGGCCCCACTGTAGTTGCCTTCTTTCCAGAGTTGCACTGCCTTCTCATAGAGCTCTTGAGCCTTGTCCGCGGCGGAAACATCGTGTCCAGTCGCTATATCTGTGATGAATAGCCCTGCATGGTCCATTGGGTCTATAAAATGATACTGGCTCTCAAGGGTGTACGTCTTGCCCCCGATTGTTATGCTCCCGCCTCTCCAGTCCTCGTCATAGGCACCGTAGAGAAGCTGGTTCTGGTATTTCACCAGGATTTCACCGAGTTTGGGGTCGTCCTGATAGACGGCCTTTATTGCCATGTAGGTAAGCCTCTGGTGGACGTTCATTTTGTCATTTAGACTGGGTCCGTTGGTCGGCCATGCTATTGCGTAGGTGCTTGAAAAAAGAACAAAAACAACTACCATGATTGTAGCAATTACTTTTTTCATTTTAACACCTCCTTGGCAGGGATGGTGTTAATGATACCCGAATAAAAATTTTTTGAGTGACAATAGTTATGATGGTTGGAAAACAATTGAACAAACTTTAATTCAACGTTCCCAGACTGTTCCCGGGGGGCAAAAGTTTAAAGCACCCTAATGTCTCGGGCAAAAGGGGATGACAATGATAATAGCATTTGATTTCGACGGAACACTCGTTGACAGTTATTCTTGTATCGAGGAGGCCTTCCTTCGAGCGCTTGAAAAGCGTTATCGCTGGCTTCCCGGAAAAAAGCTCTGGGCGAAGTTGCTAACAAAAATTGAACTCCAGTTCGAGAGACCGAGCTTAGGGGGACATAAGAAGACCCATAAGCCCCCTTTTTTCCTGAGGACTAAGTTCTTCGAGACCTGGTTCATCGAGAGGGCAAAGCTGACTAAGCCGATAGACGATTCACTGGAACTGCTCAAAAAACTCAAGGAAGGGGGACACACCGTTATTTCTTTCTCGGCCGAGGACTTCATAGAGGGCATGAAGGTTAAAAGGCTCAAGATGGTAGGCCTGTACGACCTCTTCGATGATGTTATCGTCTTCGGTCGTGAAATGACACTTGACGAGGCCTTTCGGCTCGTTAGGGAAAAATACGGAAACGAGACCTTTATCTGGGTGGACGACAAGCCCTGGCGCTTCATCGGCAGGGGTGATGAGAACACCGAGTTCGTGTGGTACTACTTTCCCTTCACAGCCAGGTTCGTTGAAAAGAATCGTGAAAAACTTGCCCTAATTCCGCACCTTCACGTCATAAGGGACCTCTGGAGTCTATTCGATGTGATTGAGAATGTGAAAAAGAGAAAACATCCAGAAGGATAAAATATTTTTAGGATGTTTTCCAATTACCCTTGGAGGATGCCCATGAAAAATCCCCTAAGGAGCAGGGTAGTGATACTGTCACTGGTTGCGTTCACTGCAATACTAGTCCTCTCTATTGGCCCCTGGTGGAAGGACTTAATGGGTAGCGTGACCTCTCAACCGCCAAACGTTACAGCAATCTACCTTGGGGTTTCTCCACCTGCGGGTGAGTGGCAGTTCGTCGTTGGGGATAGACTCCTCAGTGACTGCTCCGTGGCCTATGTCTACAACTTCACTCCGACTGGCGTTCTCACGATTTACGAAATCGACGAAGGAACCCTAAGGGCCTTGGGCTTTGAGGCAAACACAACCCGTTGCACGGATAACCTTGAATACGGTTACGTGGCGGTGAACATAAGTCAGAAAATTGATTCCCTATCAATAGTTGTCTGGACGAGTAAAAGTTCTTCAAACGGTCAGGACGTTTACTTTGTGGAACTCGGTAGCTGGAGGTTCGTCAACGGTTCTTACATCGGCTACATAGCCCCGCCCATGGACAAGAACTACATGCTCCTTAACCTCAACGCGGTTAGGAGAATGGTAAACGAAACTGGAATCCACTACATCAATCGCCGCTGAGATACTCAAGGGTGTCCTCCACGAACTCGTCCCAGTCCTCTTCATTTACCTCTTCAAGCCTTACGCTGAATTCCTTTCCGAGGTTCCATCTGATGGCGATTTTTCCCCTGTCTGTCTCCGCCATGACTAGCCCAAAGGGTGCATCGCCCATCCAGTGGTGCTTTGAGAACTCGATTGTAAAGCCCATCTTTCTGAGCTCCTCTAGGATTAGCTCGTAGGTCTTTGCCGGGCCGTAAGAACTCTTGGCGAACCCAATGTAGGCCATTTTTACTCACCATTGCTACCTTATTGGTCAGATTTAAAACCTTTTCGGTTCCCCTAACAAAGCTTAAAAGGGCTTCATCAAACTTACTCTTATGAAGCCCGAGCCACTCCCGGAGAAGGCATTGAAACTGGGGAAAAACCTAATAATAGCTGACCTGCACCTCGGCTATGAAGTTGCGATGGCAAAGGAAGGTTTTTACCTTCCAAGGATATTTCACGAAGTCGTTGAAAATCTAAAAGGTCTTATAGAGCGGGAGAGGCCAAAAAGACTTATCATAGACGGCGACTTAAAACACTCCTTTATCCCCGAGTGGAGGGAGAGGGCTGAGTTGAAGGCTTTTTTTGACAAAATAAGCAATCTTGTTGGAGAGGTAGTTCTCGTCAGGGGTAACCACGACGTTGGAATTCTGTGGCTCAGGGAGCTGGGAGTGGAGATAGTTGATGAGCTCGAAATCTATGGTTGGAAGCTTGTCCATGGCCACAAACTGGTTGAGGGTGAGTGCTTTATAATTGGCCATGAGCACCCCGCTATAAGGCTCCGCGACGAAGTTGGTGCCATCCTAAAGGTTCCGGCATTTCTCTTTGGCGAAAGGCTTATCGTTCTCCCTGCTTTCAGCCCCTGGGCGTATGGAAACGATGTCCTCAGGGAGGTTGTCTCTCCCTTTCTGAGGTTTTACAAGGAGGACTTTAGAGTGGTTGTTCCCGTTGAGGGAGAACTTCTCGATTTTGGTAGGCTTTCCCGTCTCCGAGAGGTTTTAAAGAGGCTTTAGCGAAAGGTTTAAACCTCTCAGGAATTACTTTTGTGGGTGATAGCGATGAACGTGCTGACGGCGTTGGTATTCTTTGCATACGCTCCAGCCCTCGCGATACTCTGGTATTTCTATCACAAGGACAGATACGAGCCAGAACCCAAGAGATACGTCATAGCAACGTTTCTTCTGGGTGCCACTTTATCGGTGGGCATTGCCTACATCGTCGAAAGCGTTTTGACTGTTGGAGGTCTGATACAGCCGATACTTCCGACCACAGCTTTCTATGTTGCATTGGTTGCAGGGCTTGTTGAAGAGCCGGCAAAGGCCCTTGCGGTTAGATTCCCCTACAAAGCCGGTCAGATGGATGGCATAATGGACGGCCTAGTCTACGGCGTCGCGGCGGGTCTCGGCTTCGCGGCTACCGAAAACTTCCTCTATGGCCTCGGTTGGGGCGTGGCCGTAACACTTACAAGGGCTTTCCTCACGCCCTTTGCCCATGGGACGTGGACGGCCATAATCGGTGTTGGTTATGGTCTCAAGGCTGAGGGGAAAGTTGAGTCCCTCTCTCAGTTCTACGCCCTTGCGATATTTCTCCACTTCATATGGGACTACTTCGCGTTCCTGAGTGTAACGGTTCCTGCCTATAACATAATGCTCATATTCCTGCTCCTAGTTAATCTGTCAATCCTGCGCTACTTCCTAATCCTCGGTGAGGAAGAGGACAGACAGAGGTTTTGGTATTATCTCATCAGGAGGGGTTGGTGATGAAGGACTCGCAAAAGCTTGAGGTGGTCCTCTTTGAGACCCGACCCTATGTGGAGTACTGGGACAGGCTGGAAAAACTCGTGAAAGAACTTTGGAGAAAAGCGGAGAACGAAGAAGAGTTCATTGAGCGCTTAAAGGAGGAACTCCAGCGGGTGGAAGAGCCCTTTAAAACGGATTTGAGGATTTTCCTTCAGAAGCTTGAAGCTATTGAGGACTGACCTTTTGGTTTATATTCTGTAGTATACTGTTCTTTTTGTTATGTTTTCATGTTTTTACGATTGAACTATTTCCAATGTGCTTTTGTTTAAGCTTTCTTAATTCGAAAAGTATTTAAGGAAGACCTGTCCTCTCTCAGTGAAAACGACTGGAGGTAGTAGCATGAAGAAGGCCCTCCTATCAGCTGTTGTCGCTCTACTGGTCGTATTTGCCGCGGGATGTGTAGGCAAAAGCACGGGTCTAACGGAGGAGAAGGTCATCCATGCCATCAGGAACATAAAAACTGCCCACTATGATGAGAACTTCACAATGGCCATGGACTTTACCCTGCCTGAGGAGAACACGACCGTTAACCTGACCATGAGCCTGAGAATCACCGCCATGTTAGATAGGGTCAACAAAAGGGCTCTGGGGAACTACACTGGTTGGGCCTATTACAACGGCCTGAACATATCGTTCAACTGGCCCGTCTACATTGAGGGAAACTATACCTACCTTCAAGTAAACAACAGGTGGTACAATGCAACCGACAAACAGGAAAGCGGTTCCGGCTCCTACAACCTCGACGCCATTCGCTCTCTGCTGAACTCGACAAACGTGACTATTCTCCCCACCGCTGACGGATATCAGTTCAAACTTAACCTCAGTTTTGAACAGTTTGTCAATGCAACGGGAAGAACTTATGCTCTCGATAAACTCTTTAGGCTCAATGGAAGTGTCAAAACAAACGAGGGCTGGGTGCTCGTGAAACTCAAAAACGATGGAACACCCTATTACATTGAAACTTACTTTGACCTAACACTCATGATTCCAGACCCCATCACTAAGGAGAGCGTGCCGGTTCACCTCCGCGTCCATGATAGAGAAGCGCTGACAAAGATAAACGAGCCGGTTATAATAAAAAGGCCAGAGGGCATTGAGAATGCCCCACCTTTCAACGGTCTTTGGGACTAAGCCCCTCTTGTTGCAACTATTTTTATCCCTTCCCACTCGGCAACGACGTCCCCAATTTTTACGGGGGCTTTTAATCTTAGGTTTGCCAGGAATTTCATAAGCTCGGGTATCTTTTCTTTCTGGACTGGTTCGGCAGTTTTGACGCTCACCGTTGGAAGAGCACCACCTTCAACAGGAATAACGCTCATCACTACTCGCCTGGGGTTTATAACTTCCTGTATTGCCCATTCCTCTCCTCTGGGACATGTACAACCCCTGACATCCTTAATCTTCCCGTCCTCAACTTCAACCTCAATGGAACAGCCAAGTGGGCAGACTATACAGGTAAAGCGGTAAATCATGCCTTCACCACCTCCACGGTGAGCCTCTCTGCCTTCCTGATTTCCTCGGCTTTGAGCTTTATCCTGAGCATCTCAGCGGGCTTGGCCACAGGAAGCTTTATCCTCTTGTCTATCTCTGGAATCCTGAGCTCAACGTTTTCCATTGGCTTTGCAACGCGGAGGTAGAGGTAAACGTCCCTCTCTCCGCTCAGGTAGTGGGGAACGATGAGCCTAACGTTTTCTCCCCTATTAACCTTAATCCACTTTCTGCTCTCGATTCCGCCGTTTTCAATGAACTCTTTGGCCCCCTCAGAGGCAAGTTCACCCTGCTCTGCCACGTAATCAACGAGGTCGTTTATAAGGAGTGAGTTCCCGGCAACGAAGATTCCGGGAACGCTCGTCTCAAGCCTGTCGTTGACAACTGGCCCACCGGTTGCTGGGTCAATTTCAACCCCAACCTTCTTCAGCTTCTTCACCGCAGGAACAAGGCCCGCTGAGACAACTAGGGTATCGGCTTCAATCCAGAACTCTTCGCCCGTCTCGTTGAGGTTCTCATCAACCTTAACGACCTTAACTTTCTCGACCCTTCTCCTTCCGCGAACTTCTACGACCTTATGGCTCAGGTAGAGGGGAATTCCAAAGTCCCTGAGAATCATGACGTTCCTCGCCAGTCCGCCGGGATACGGCATAAGTTCCACAACGGCCTTTACCTTCGCTCCCTCAAGGGCAAAGCGCCGGGCCATTATCAGACCAACGTCGCCGGAACCGACGATAACGACTTCTCTGCCCGGCATTATTCCGTAAATGTCCATAAGCGTTTGGGCTTCTCCTGCCGTGTAAATCCCGGCAACCCTGTCACCAACTATTCCAATTTCAAAGGCGTGCCTTTCGCGAGCCCCAGCGGTGTAGATTATCGCCTTGGCCCAGACCCCATAGATTCCGGCTGGAGACGTGAAGAGCACGAACTTTTCGAGGTCGGAGTAGTTCCTGATTTCGAGAACCCTCGCCGAGGTTCGGTACTCCACACCCAACTCGACAAGATTCTTGGCGAGGCGCGAGGCGAACTCAGGTCCGGTTAGTTCTTCCCTGTAGTAGTGAAGTCCAAAGCCTGGGTGAATGCACTGGGGCAGAATACCGCCGAGGTAGTCGTTTTCATCTAGTAGGAGAACATTTAAACCGAGTTCCTTGGCCTTTATTGCCGCGGCCATTCCCGCGGGCCCACCGCCTATGACGACGACGTCGTAGCTAAGGGCCGGGATATTTGGGAACATCATGCACCATCCCCCCTGAGCAGGACCTTGACGTCTCCTATTCCAATCTCGCTTCCCCTGCCCTTCAGCGTTACTTTCCAGGGCTCGACTCCGTACTCTTTGGCTAAAAGCTGGACTATTTTCGGCCTGCAGAAGCTTCCCTGACAGGTTCCAGTGGTAGCTTTCGTCCTGAACTTGACGGAATCAACGCTCGGCGTTTTAACGCCTATGAACTTCATCCTCTCGATTGCCTCCAGAATGTCCCCCTCGCTGACGTTGTTACACCGACACACTATCTTCCCGTAGGCCGGGTTTCTCTTAACCGCTTCGTTCACCTGCTCGGGTGTCATCATGAAGAAGTGGCTTATCTCCTTCCTGTAGGGGTTCCACTTGGATTTTTCCTTCAGCTCAATTCCGAGGTCGCTCTCGATTATTTGAACCACCTCGTAGGCTATTGCCGGTGCACTTGTCAAACCGGGCGAACGAATGCCTGCAACATTGATAAAACCCCAGACCTCTTCCTCCGCTTTGATTATGAAGTCTCCCCCGGTTGGCTCAGGTCTCAGCCCGGCAAAGGTTCTGATGACCTTGCTCCTTGGGGGTAGCCGGGGCCAGAGCTTTTTGGCACCTTCCCAGACCTGTTCGAGACCCTCCTCTGTCGTGGCGAAGTTTTCCTTTTCCTCTGGTGGCAAATCCTGGGCGTTGGGTCCTATCATGAGGTGACCTGAAATCTCCGTGGTCACGACGATTCCCTTGCTTATCGGCGTCGGCGTAGGGAAAAGAACCCTCCTCGGCCCAGGGACGTCGTCATCGAAAATCCAGTATTCCCCTTTCCTCGGGTGAATCTCAAAGTAGTCTATTCCTGCCATTCTCGCTATCTCATCGGCATAAAGGCCCGTCGCGTTTATTACGATGTCAGCCTCGATGAAACCGTTGTTTGTTTCAATGCCCTTAACTTCCCCGTTCTCAACCTTTATGCCCCTCACTTCCGTTTCGAGGTGGGTCTTTACCCCGTTGGCAACGGCGTTTTCCACAATTGCTATAACCGCCGGAATCGGTGCTATCTGGCCGACTATAGGAACCCATAGAGCGCCGATAGCCTTGGGTGTGAGGCCCGGCTCGAGGTGGAAGAGCTCTTCCTTATCAACTATTCTCATCTCGGGGACGCCGTTTTTCCTCCCGCGCTCCAAAAGCCTCTCGAGCTCGTCAAAGTCTTCCTCCTTTGTTGCAACTATCAAAGCCCCGTTCCAGACGTGGGGAATCTCGAGTTCCTTAACCCACTGATGCCAGAGCCTATTGCCTTTTATGCAGAGCCTCGCCCTCGTCGGATACTTTTCCGGGTCGTCGTCGTAACCGCCGTGAATTAAGGCGGTGTTGGCCTTGCTCACACCCCAGCCAACGTCGGGTGCCTTCTCGATTAGGTGAATCTCAAGGTTCTCGAACCTGCTCAGAACGCGCGCTATGCTCGCACCGCTTATTCCCGCGCCTATTATGGCAACTTTCGTTTTCATACGCCACCCTCCGGTGAGCTTAAAAATTCCTTCCACGTTTTAAAGCTTTCTCAAACCTTTGGTTTTGTGAAAAAGAGTAGAGAGGACTGTTCGGGGCATTGAGAGGGAGAACAGGGGAGAACAGAAGGAGAATGGACATGAACGTTCATTGCTTCCACTCGCCGAGGAGGGTGAAGTTTCCCTCTTGGAACCAGTTGGCACTGTTAACATTGGAGGGACCGCGACTCTTTCCCACGAAGTGTCCCCCGATTGGTTCCCCGTCGGCGTTGACGATTAGTGTAACGTTCCAGGTTATGTAAATCCTGATTATGTGTGGATTTTCAATAGTTCCTGCGTTGGATTCGTCCACGTAATCTAATGACAGGTTGAGCTGGTAGAGATTCCCAGCTCGTTTAACGTCCGTGACGTTCCCGTCTGTCAGAACCCACGACAGGAAGTTCATGATGTTGAGTCCCGGGGAATACGTGTGAGTAATAACTGACCAGTCAAGGTCATCCAAAGTGGCGTTTACTATGTAATGGAAGCTTCTTCCGTCTGTTTTTTTAACCCAGTAAACGGCGGAGCCGTTGGCGTAGTTCACGCAACCCTTTACCCACTTGGCCTGAATCCCGAAGAAAGGAACCGGAAGTGAAGTTCCATTAACGACCCAGCAGAAAGATTCATAGGAGCCCAAGCTAATAAGTACCTCGTTGACTGATGGAGCTTTCTCTCCGACTGGGGTGTGCGTGGAGTTCTCATTGGGGACTGCCGAGTGGATTGGTGTGCCTTGGTCCCCATGCAGGGCATATCCGAGTATTACGAGAATCACAAACACGCTAAAAAGAACTATTTGCCTCTTCATGTTCTCCCCCATTGTTATACGCCCGAAAGTATAAAAAATATGGGGAGAACAGTAACTCACTCTCCGACGACCTTTGCCCAGCCCATCGCCCTCTTCACGGCTTCCTTCCAGCCGCGGTAGAGCTTTTCCCGGGTCTTTTCGTCCATCTTTGGCTCGAAAATCTTCTCGACCTTCCAGAGGCGCTCTATCTCCTCAAGGCTTTCCCAGTAGTCCACGGCCAGTCCTGCAAGATAGGCCGCTCCAAGGGCAGTAGTTTCCTTCACCACTGGCCTCACGACACGCCTGTTGAGTATGTCCGCCTGAAACTGCATCAGGAAGTCGTTGGCAGTTGCCCCACCGTCAACGCGGAGCTCCTTTATTCCGACCAACTTTTCCATCTCCTCGATGACGTCCCGTGTGAGGTAGGCTATCGCCTCCAGCGTTGCCCTCGCGAGGTGTTCTCTGCCGGTTCCGCGCGTTATGCCTATTATGAGGCCCCTTGCAAACTGGTCCCAGTACGGTGCTCCAAGGCCGACAAAGGCCGGGACGAAGTAAACCCCCTCGTTGCTCTCCAGCTTTTCTGCGAGTTCTTCGGTTTCGGCGGCGTGTCTGATAATCTTTATTCCGTCGCGGAGCCACTGAACTGCCGCTCCAGTTACGAATATGCTTCCCTCGAGGGCGTAGGTGACCTTTCCCTTCAGCCCCCACGCTATCGTTGTGAGCAGGTTGTTTGAGTAGCGGACGGTCTTTCCCGTGTTTGCCAATATGAAGCTCCCGGTTCCGTAGGTGGCCTTCACCATTCCCGTTTCAAAGCCCGCCTGACCGAATAAAGCGGCCTGCTGGTCGCCGGCGTCCCCACTTACCGGAATCTCTGCACCGAGGAGGTCCCTCCTGGTATAGCCGTAGACCTCACTCGACTCCCTCACCTCGGGCAGGATGTCTCTGGGAATTCCAAATATCTCAAGGAGCTCGTCGTCCCAGTCTAACCTCTTGATGTTGAAGAGCATCGTTCTGGAGGCGTTCGAGTAGTCCGTAACATGCTCCCCGGTTAGGCGGTAGATGAGGAAGGTATCCACGGTCCCGAAGAGGACCTCGCCTTTCTCCGCCTTCTCCCTTAGACCGGGCACGTTATCAAGGAGCCACTTGAGCTTTGAGGCTGAGAAGTAGGCATCGGGCACAAGGCCGGTCTTCTGCCTTATCATATCGCCGTATTCCCTCTTTATTTCCTCAACCATCTCCGCCGTCCTTCTGCACTGCCACACTATTGCGTTGTAAAGTGGTTTCCCGTTTCTGTCCCAGACTATCGTCGTCTCGCGCTGGTTGGTAACTCCGATAGCGGCTATCTGGCCAGGTTCTATTTTGGCCCTTTCAATGGCAGTCTTTATCGCTCTGAACTGCGCTTCCCAGATTTCCTCCGGGTCATGTTCCACCCAGCCGGGCCTAGGGTAGTGCTGGGGGAACTCGTACTGGCCGATTCCAAGGATGTTGCTTTCCCTATCGAAGATTATCGCCCTTGCCGAAGTCGTCCCCTCGTCGAGTGAGAGTATGAACTTCTCCACCTTTGACCACCTTAGAACATGGGGTGCTTCCCATAATTATGCTTTACTCTCCCCGGGGCAGTCTCAGTAAGAGGCCCAGTAATGAAAGTATAATGCCAACCCCTGTCAGTTTCCGGGAGATGCACGTGAAATAGGATTCAGTGTGCCCCATTGATGCCTGTATGAAGAAATCTATCCGTATGGTATTTTCATCTGCAACCTCTTCTCTGTAGGTCTTTTGCCTCAGTGCCGTCAGGTTGGTGACGTAATATGACCAGCCAAGTTCCGGTGCCTTTCTTTCCATACCAGGGAGCTCTGAGCTTTTCCCCATTGCACACATTGACACGTATGCGGTGTTTTCTATGGTATCTTTATCCTGCAGGTGGGGACTGAGATTAAACTCCTCCAGAAAGTTCTCGAACTTCTTGACATCTTTGTCATCTTTGATTGGTATCCCCAACGTCAGCCAGACATCGGAACCTTCGCATGGATACGAATCCTTAGAGAGTGCCAGTATTGAGGCGATGGCTTCGGCACTTTCCTTTCTTAAATAGATGTTCCCCATGTAGCTTCCCGTGAAGAACAGCGCGACAATTACCAAGGCTGTGAACACGAGAAAATCGCGCTTGTCTTCCCTGACACTTAAAAGTATCCCTGCTGTTCCCAGCAGGAGAAGGCACCCCCACACAACCGGGAGTAGATATGCCGGGACAGATTCGTCCCCTGAAAGCTGAAGACGGGTGATTGAGAAAACAAAAAGAAGTGTGAGTAGAAGGAATGTCCTCAGGTTCTCACGCTTCACTTCCCGCACCTGCGCTCTGGATTTCCTCTTCACAGTCCGCCAACGGAAAAAATATAGACAACAGGGTTTTCATCTCAGCCCTTGTTTCTTGAGGTATTCAATCATTCTCTTCACGTCGTTCGCAATGACCACCTCAAAAAGCCCCTTGAGTTTTGCAAGGTTGTCGTTGAGGTAGAAGAGCTCGTCGTTTTCCGTCCACAGGACGACTTTTAGCCCAAGGGAGCGGGCCCACTTTATGGCCTGAAGGGTTTTTTCGAGGCCGAGAAGCGGTATTGCCTCCATCGGGATGTTTATTGACCAGAGGTTAAGCTCCTCCTTAAGCTTTGGGATGAGCGGGACGACCTCTTCCCTGTCAATCAGGAGGCCCATTCTAGTTTCCCCATCAAACTTTCGGTATTCCCTGAGAGAATCAACGTCGAAAGAAGAAATCAGGGCTCTCTCGGGGTTGTTTTTCTTGACGATTCTAGCAACTTCCCCAACGGCATCCTTATCCTTGAGCTCGACGTTGACTAGAGCGCTTTCTGGAAGGGCTTCAAAGACCTCCTCAAGAGTTGGAATCCTTTCGCCCAAGCCGATATCGGCCTTTTTGAGGTCTTTAAGCGTCATTTCCTTCTGCCTTCCCTTCATGTTGCTTGTCCTGTCTATAGTCTCATCGTGCATTACCACTACCTTTCCATCCTTTGTTAGCCAGACGTCGAGCTCAACACCATCGGCTCCTGCTTCAACGGCCTTTTTAAACGCTAAAAGGCTGTTCTCTGGGAACTTGCCCATGTAACCCCTGTGGCCGAGCACTATTACCTTCTCATCCCACATATCTGGTCGCCTCAATGCCAATGGGTTGGAGAGATATAAACCTTTTTACCCTGGCAGGGTCATCCGCTATAACAGCATCCGCCCTGTCCATAAGCTCCGGCAGGAGGGCAAGCTCGTCCATTCTGTAGTTCCAGAGCCATACCCTGAGACCCTTCCGGCGGTAGAGCTCTATCAGCGTTAATACTCCTCTCACTCCGAGGTAAGAGGTCAGGTCGAGGGGGATGTGGATAGAGTAAACATTCCTCATTAATCTTAAGCTCATCAAAAGGTTGCGTGCGCTGATTATCGAAAATCCGACCCGACAGTCTGGGCATTCCCTCTGAATTTTCAGGGCGAGTCCGAGGTTGTCTGCGGAGATGACGGTTCTCTCCAGGAGATTTCTTCGTTCGAGTTTTTCAATCAGTTTCTCAACGACTTCGGGGTCTTTAATATCGGCGTTTAAAATCTCCGGCGAGAGCTTTATAACGTCCTTCACCCTTGGAACTAATCTTCCGTGAGGGTGCAGTCTGAGAAGTTCCCTGTAGGTCAGTTCTCTTACTCTGTAGAGTTTTCCGTTTGCCCGGAACTCACCATCGTGGAGTGTTACAAGCTTTCTGTCACCTGTCAACCTGACGTCGAACTCTATTCCATCAGCGTATTTGAGAGCCCTCCTGAACGCGGGTAGGGTGTTCTCCAAGACACCTCGAAACCCTCTGTGACCTAATAGCATGAAGTTTCTCTCAGTGTTCGGAATTGTCATCTTTACTACCGCCCAAAAATGAACTCACAACCCTTAAAAGCCCTATGGCACCATCGTATCAATATGTTCTACGAATGAAAAAGGGGTATGAATGTTGAATCTGTGCTGGAATAATGAAAATGCCTTCGGCCTCAAATGGAGGGGAGGGATATGAAACGGGAATTTAGCTGGGGAACCGTTTTGGGACTGGCCCTCTTGGGCTTTAGTATGAGTACAGGATGGGCCCTAAACAAGGGACTTTCCTTTAAGTTGCTTCAGAATGAGTACACCAATTCCGCCTTTGTGATTGGTGCTGTGCTT
Source organism: Thermococcus sp. (assembly GCF_015523185.1). Classification (NCBI taxonomy): domain Archaea; kingdom Methanobacteriati; phylum Methanobacteriota; class Thermococci; order Thermococcales; family Thermococcaceae; genus Thermococcus; species Thermococcus sp. The sequence goes on along the minus strand of NZ_WAKV01000048.1, from coordinate 9,385 downwards.
TCACTTCAAGGGCTGATGGGAATCTTTGTTCCAATTCTAATGGGATACTACAGTGACAAGAGCCGTTTTGGCAGGGGACGGAGAACGCCCTTTATTCTTGCTGGTGGTATCTTTGCTGGCTTTGTAGTCCTTGGTGTTTACTTCAGCTACATAGCAAAGGTTCCATTGCTGGCTTTTGCAGCGATGCTCGCGCTGTTCTACTTCGCCATGTACTTCTACGTTGCCCAGTACCGTTCACTGATGCCGGATGTTATCCCAAGTGGCGAGCGCGGAAGGGCGAGCGGTATAATAACGCTCTTTGAGTGGGCGGGTAACCTCTTCCTGTTTGGAAGCTTAGCATTTTTAATAATTGAGGCAACCAAGAAAACAAACATTAAAAACGAAATAAACGCCCTAATACAGGCAGGATACATGTGGGTTCCCTTTGCTGTTGTCTCTGGATTCCTGATGCTCTCAGCGCTCGTCGTCTATATGAAGGTTAGAGAACCCACCTTACCCGAGGAAATGCCGGAAGAGGGCCTTACAGCGTATCTCCGTTCAATAGTTTCCGACAAAGACTTCTTGAAGTTCTATTCGGCTCAAATACTATGGTGGATGAGCTTCGAGTTCGTGGCTGTCTTCCTCTTTGGAATCCTCGAATCAGTTCTTGGAACAAAGGATGTCACTGCCCTTGGAAACGCAATAATGGCTCTTTTCAATGTCCTTGTACTTGTAGGTGCCGTTGTTGGGGGAGTACTCTACGACAGAATGGGCAGGAGGAAGTCCATTGTTCTCGGGGGAATAATCTTCTTGGTGCCCTTCCTCGCGGGCTGGTTTGTTTACACCAAAGTACAGATAACGGCTTTGATTGGAATAGCCGGAATAGGTTGGGGAATGTTGATGGCTACATCCTGGCCTGTCATTGGTGACCTTCTCACTAAGTACGAGCGTGAAGCATTTAACGGCCGCTATTACGGCTTCTTTGAGGCAACAAAATCCTTCCCGATACTGATAGCCGGTCTGGTCGGTGGTGCAATAGTTCAGCTTGCGGGAGGTAATTATAGAGTCCTTTTCCCCGTTGGTGCCATATTTGTAATAATTGCCCTGCCCCTTATTTGGGGAATGAAGAACCTCGATGTTGTCTCTGAAGACAAGCCCGATATAGAAGACATTGAAGAAACGGAAGTGGGGGTATGACCCGGTGTTGGTTGAAGTTTTAATTTTTCTATTTCTGCTCTTCATAGCTTTTTCTGCCTTTATTGCCTACAAACTGGTCAAACCACCACGCTTTATCAAGAACTGGACGCCGGAAGACTTTGGCTACAAATATGAAGACGTTACCATCGAAACAAGGGACGGGCTTAAGCTCAGCGCCTGGTGGGTTCCCAACGAGAAGGACTCGACGGTTATTCCTTTGCACGGCTATACGAGGAGCAGGTGGGATGAAGTCTACATGAAACAGACCACTGAGTTCCTACTCAGGGAAGGCTACAGCGTTCTCGTCTTTGATTTCCGTGCCCACGGGAAGAGCGAGGGTAACTACACCACAGTTGGAGAGAGGGAACTCGTTGACGTTATCTCTGCCGTGGACTGGCTGGAAAAGAACCACCCGGAGAAGGCCGGAAAAATAGGTTTGGTTGGCTTTTCAATGGGTGCGGTGGTAACGATAAGGGCCCTCGCTGAGGACGAGCGAGTTACCTGCGGCGTCGCGGATTCACCGCCGATTTATCTTGATAGAACGGGTGCGCGCGGTTTGAAATACTTTGCCAACCTCCCGGAGTGGCTCTACGCCTTTGTCAAGCCCTTCACAAAGCTTTTCAGCGGTGCGAAGGAGCTCAACATGCTAGCCTACGCTGAAAAAATCAGAAAACCTCTCCTCCTCATAGCGGGTGAAAAGGACCCCCTCGTGAAGGTTGATGAGGTCAAAGAGTTCTATGAGAGGAACAAAAAGGTGAACCCGAACGTGGAGCTCTGGGTCACTGATTCGCCCCACGTCAGAACGCTGAAGTTTCACCCCGAGGAGTGGAAAGCGAAGGTCGGTGACTTCCTGAGGAGGCACCTCTAGAAAGGTTTTTACGCTTTTTTCCAATCTTTCCCCGATGAAGAGACTGCTCGTGTTCGTCATATTTCTCTTGGTTTTCTTATCCTCAAGTTCCCTGTCGAGTCCGGCCTATATTCAACCCTTTGGGCGTTTTGCCATACTCGTCCACGACGTCAGCCCTGCTTATCTTCCACAGCTGGGGAACATAACTGCCGTTATAAATGAGTACGGTCTTCAAAACAGAACTTACCTCTTCGTTATCCCTGACCACGGCGGAATGATGCCGATGTGGAAGTACAGCACTTTTATGGACTTTCTCAGGGAGTTAAAGCGTGAGGGTTACCATATTGAGCTACATGGATACACCCATATTGGAGATGAGTTCAACTGCAACGCAAGTGTCGCCGAGAAGAAGCTCGAACTGGGCTTAAGGGCCCTTTCCTATCTCAACCTCACGCCAAAGTACTTCATAGCCCCAAGGTATTCCCTTTCAAGGCCAGCCCTGGATGTTCTCCTTGAGCACAATATCACGGTCCTTGGGGAGAATTTCATCTACTTTCCGAACGGAACTACTAAGCCCATCTACAACCACGAATACACGTGGTATACCCCCACGTTGCTTCTTCCATACGAGCTCACGAGTGCCGAAAGCTCCTATGAGAACACGAACTGGACGTTTTTCCTCTCAATCCACCCGGAGGCCGTTAACAACAAAGCCGGGATGGAGTTTTTAAGGAAGTTCCTGGGGTTCGTTTCAAAAAGTGGCCTCGGCTAACCCTCTTTTCATCATCGTCAGCGTGGCTAACGCTCGTCATCGGCCGTCTCCTGTTAGTCGGTGGGTTTAAAAAGACATGGGAAAATTTGAAGGGGGATGACGAGCGTTTACCGGTCTGATGTGTGATGAGACTGGCACTGGCCGACCCGACCGAAAGGCGTAAATACTTTCTTTTGAAGAAGTTAAATCGGTGATGAAGGTGGACTTCGCGCTGTTCATGGAGCGCTATGGCTACAAGGTTCTCCTCGTTGTTCTCGTTGGGGGTGTCTTCGCCTTTATCCTCGGGGCCCTGGGTTACTCCCTTCACACCCTCGGTAGATACAGCTGGGGGGAGGCGGGCTTTTTCGTTGGTCTGCTCGTGGTCGCGTCTATCATCGGTGCCTTCGCTGGTAAATTTATGAACACCGCCCTTCAACTCATCAGCAGGGTTTCCTTTATAAACAGGGCCAAGCTCTTTGAGGACGAAAAGAAACTCGAGAAGGAGAGGGAGAAACTAAGGGAAGAAGGGGGAGGGCTTTACTGAAGTTTAACCGGTGCCCCAAAGGCCCTGTCTCCGGCGTCACCTAAGCCGGGGAGTATGTAGCCTTTATCGTTTAGCTCCCTGTCAACCTTTGCCACGAATATTTCAACCTCTGGGTGTTCTGCCTTTATTCTCTCTATCCCCTCTGGAGCGGCGAGAACGCCAAGGACAACGAGTCTCTTCGGCTTCCCGTAGCGCTTGACCTCGTCGAGAACCTTAATCAGCGTTGAGCCAGTCGCTATCATGGGGTCGGCTACGATAACGGTGTCTTCAGGTTTTATCTCTGGGATTTTAACGTAGTTCATCTCAATCTCAAACTTCGGCGCCTTTCCGCGGGAGGCGGAGATGATGCCGACGCGCGCATGTTCGAGGACCTTGATGAGGCCCTCCATCAGTGGTATGGCTGCGCGAAGAACGGTTATTATGACGACGTTGCGCCTGTCCTTGACGATTACGCCTTCCGTTTCCTCAAGGGACGTCTTCACGGGAATTCTCTCGACGTCCATAGTCTTCGTCAGCTCGTAGGCCATGTAGCGACCGAGCTTTACGAGGCCCTTTCTGAATGCTATCGGCCCCGTTCTCTCGTCCCTCAGTTCGGTCAGTATTTCCATCAAAAAGGGGCTGTCCTCAAAGGAGTAAACGCCATCCCACCTTTCGGCCTTCATGTTCTCACCGCTGGCCCTTGGAGGGAGGGTTTATTAGTCTTCCGAATGTTTAACCTTACCAAGCTTTCTCAGTCCTTTGGACTTCTTCTCGATTATTGCGCTCATCCAGCTCCCGCGAAGGAACCAGGCGAGTGCTATCAACGCCCCGATGAAGTTACTCAGGCCCATTCCGAAGAAGACGCCCCTGCTCGTGAAGTCAAAGAGGCTCGCGAGGGGTATCGTTAGCCCAAGGATTGTTATGGCCCCAACGTAGCCGAAGGCATAGCTCAGTGGAATCCTTAGGCCCCAGAGACGGATTATGCCTAGGGCCATGCTCTTTTTGGTATGTCCTGCCGAAAGGAAGGTCCTGTTGACGACGATGAAGATTCCGTTGAAGAATGGAACCGAGATGAGGAAGTACTCAAGGACGATTTTGCTCTCGGCTATGACCTTGGGGTCGTCGAGGAAGACCTTGAAGATTGGAACACGGAAGGTTCCAATGATTAGAACTGCGAGGCTTGCTATGGTGAAGTTGATGAGCATCGCCCTCTCGGCTATTCTCTTGGCCCTCTCGAACTTGCCGGCACCGACGTTCTGGGCTATCATGGTCCCCATGGCCATGCTTATACCCCTGGAAATGCTCGTTAGAAAGTTCACCAGCCTCGTAGTTATGACATAGGCCGCATAGGTGACGTCACCGAAGCCCATTATAATCCTCGTGAGAACGACGAAACCGAAGCTGTTGGCAGATTGGCCGATTCCTGAGGGAAGCCCAACGCGGAAGAGCCTTTTATAGAACTCCAAATCCGGCCTGAGGCTTGAGGGGGTGAGTTTTAACGCTACCCTTCCCGAGAACATGAGGTAGAGACCGATTGCCGAGCCGGTTGCGTTCGCTATAACGGTAGCTACTGCCGCTCCGGCAACGTCTAGCCTTGGGAAAGGACCAACACCAAAGATGAAGAGTGGGTCTAGGACTATATTAAGGAAAACCGTCAGGAGGGTTATTTTCATCGGGGTCTTCGTGTCTCCTGAAGCCCTCATCAGAGCCGAGAAGGCCATGTATGTGAAGGCGAAGGGAACGCCGAGGAAGACTATCGTCGCATAGGTTTTTGCGTAGGGGTAAAGGCTTGACGTTACCTTCATGAAGCGAAGTGCGTAGGGGAGGATTAGGACGCTTATGATTGCCGTCACCACCGAGAAGAAGACCATGAGGGAGTAGAGGGCTCCTGCGGAGCGACCTGCCTTTTTGAACTCCCCTGCGCCTATGTATTGACCCACGAAGGCAAAGCCGGCTGTGGCAAACCCCATCCCTAGTGCCATCAGAGTCCCGATAATCGGCCACGTTACTCCCGGCGCTGAGAGTGCCTCTCTTCCGAGTTTGCCGAGCCAGAAGGTATCGGTTATGTTGTAAACGACCTGGACGAGGTTGTTGACTATCAACGGGCCCGCTAGCTTGAGGAGTGTTCTCTCCATTGGTCCGTTGATTATTTCTTCACGCATCTCGCTGAGCTTCATGGTCTATCAGACCGCCGTCGAAGGGTTCCTATTTAAACCTACTCCTCGATGAGCCTTTCCATCCAGCTACCTTTCAAAAACCAAATGAGGGCAAGGAAGGCACTTAAGATGTTGCTCAAACCCATGCCAAGGTAAACACCCCAGCTTGCACTCACAATCCAGCCGAGGATATAGCTCAGTGGAATCCTCAGGCCCCAGAGCCTTATCAGGCCAAGCGTCATACTGACCCGGGTCTTTCCAGCGGTCTGAAAGACGTTGGTGACCACGGAGAAAATTCCAAAAAATGGAAGTGAGGTCAGGAAGTACTTCGCGACGAGGGATGCCTCGTGAAGAACCGCGTCGTCCTTTATAAATGCACCAAAAATGGGTTCGTTAAAGGTAACAATTAACACCGTTCCCGCCGTTAGAATTCCAAAGTTCAAGAGCATCGTCCTCTCGGCTATCCTCTTAGCCCTATCAAACCTGCCCGCGCCTATGTTCTGACCGACCATGGTTCCCATTGCCTGGGCTATGCCGTTCGCTATTGCGAACATGAAGTTGGTGAGTCTGTTGGCTATCGCGTAGGCGGCGAAGGCAACTGTTCCGAACTGAAAGATTATCCTCGTGAGGACCATGAATCCAAAGGAGTTGAGTGACTGACCCACCGCGGAGGGAAGACCGATGCGGAAGATTTTCCTATAAAACTCCCAGTCGGGCTTCAAGTCCTCGCGCGTGAACTTTATGCCTTTCCTGCCGGTTATCAGGTAGTAGGCCCCTATCAGGGAGCCGACGCTGTTGGAGAACATCGTCGCTATTGCCGCCCCGACGACACCGAGTTCTGGAAACGGGCCGATTCCAAAAATTAAAACAGGGTCGAGAAGCATGTTGAGGCCAACCGTGAAGAAGCTTATCCACATGGGCGTTCTCGTGTCCCCAACCGCCCTCATGAGAAAGGTGAATGCAAAGTACGTGAAGGCAAAGGGTATGCCGATGAAGATGACGAGGGTGTACCTGAGAGCGTATGGGTAGACGTCTGGTGAAACGTCCATGAGCCTGAGAACCGTGGGTGCGAGGAGGGAGCCAACTACGGCCACCCCAACCGAAAAGAGGAGGCTCAGGGAATAGAGAGCCCCAGCAGAGCGGTTTGCCCTCTTAAAGTTTTTTGCCCCGATATACTGGGTCACGAAGGCGAAGCCCGCCACCGCGAACCCTATGCCAATGCTCATGAGGGTTGCTATAAAGGGCCAACTGGCACCGGGGGCCGAGAGCTCCTCCCTTCCGAGTTTGCCGAGCCAGAAGGTGTCAATAAGGTTGTAAAGCACCTGAACCATGTTGCTGACGATTAAAGGGCCGGCTAACCTGAAGAGCGTTCTCTCCACAGGGCCATTGAGGATATCTTCCCTGACATCCTCCAGGGACATTCTAATCAGATATCAGTCGAAACGTTTGTATAAAAACCTTAAGATGGATAAAAGTTCCATTGTTGCATTAATGTTGTTTGGCTATAGATGACAGAACAAAATATGATAGAAGAGAAAAGGAATTCAGAAGTCGAGCTCGTCCGCATCCTCAAAGAGTCTCTTTCTGGAAGCTTCAAGGATGAGCTTCTGCTCCTCTTGAGCGACGGTCTTTCTGATGAGCTCGACGGCATCTGGGTTGGCGCTGATGCTGTCGATTCCGAGCCTGACGAGGATTCTGGCCATCTTCGGGTCACTGCCGGCCTGTCCGCAGATGCTGGTCTCGACACCGTACTTCTTGGCGACCTTGATGACGTGCTTGATGAGCTTGAGCACTGCCGGGTGCTTCTCGTCGTAAAGCTTGAAGACGCGCTCGTTGTCCCTATCGATGGCAAGGGTGTACTGGGTGAGGTCATTGGTTCCGAAGCTGACGAAGTCGAGGCCTTCTTTGATGAGGTCCTCGATGATGAGGGCACTTGCAGGAGTCTCAATCATGACACCCCACTCGACGTCTTTGTGCGGCTCAAGGCCTACTGAGCGAGCTATCTCTTTGGCTTTCCTTATCTGCTCTGGGTGGCTGACAAGCGGGAGCATGACGCCAATGTTGTCGTATCCCTCATCAACGAGCTTCTTGATGGCTTTGAACTCGGCTCTGAGGAGCTCCGGCTGGTCGAGACCACGCCTGATTCCACGCCATCCGAGCATTGGGTTTCTCTCAACCGGCTCGTCCTCTCCGCCCGGAAGCTCGCGGAACTCGTTGGTCGGAGCATCAAGGGTCCTGTACCAGACGCGCCTCGGATAGAAGGCTTCGACGACCTTCCTGATGCCCTCAGCAAGCTTCTCGACAAGCTCCTCCTCTTTTCCTTCCTTGATGAACTTGACCGGGTGCTGACCGATGCTTAGTATCATGTGCTCAGCCCTGAGGAGGCCAACACCATCTGCACCGGTTGCAGCCGCGCGCTCAGCAACTTCCGGCATGGAGACGTTGACCTTGACCTCGGTGGCGGTGATGAGTGGAGCGCCTGCGACGACAACCTTACCGCCCTCGGCTTTTTCCGCTTCTTTCTTCTTTACGAGGCTCTTGACTATGCCCTTGTAGACAACACCCCTGGTTCCATCAACAGTAACAAGCATGCCGTCCTTGAGCTTCTTAGTTGCCTCTTTGGTTCCGACAACGGTTGGGATTCCGAGTTCTCTACCAACTATTGCGGCATGGCACGTTCTTCCACCCTCATCGGTAACTATTGCTGAGGCCCTCTTCATGGCTGGAACCATGTCGGGGTTAGTCATTGTGGTTACGAGGACGTCACCCTCCTTGACCTTGTCAATCTCGCTGGCGTCGAAGATGATGACGACCTTACCGGCACCGATACCGGGTGAGGCTCCAAGACCCTTGAGTATGACCTCCATCTCCTCGGTCTCCTCGACTTCCTCGCCCTCGCTTGGCGCTTCCTTAAGGGTTGTTATTGGCCTGGACTGAACTATATAGAGCTTTCCGTCGTCCTTGTCGTAGGCCCACTCGATGTCCTGCGGATACTGATAGTGCTCTTCAATCTTGGCACCGAGCTTGGCGACTTCAATTATCTGCTCATCGGTGAGAACCTGCTTCTCAACGTATTCCGGACCGAGGTAGTCGGCAACTTTGACGAGAACGGTACCCTTACCTGTCTCCGGGTTGCGGATGTACATGACTTCCTTCTTGGCGATATATTTTTCTTTTATTTTCCAAGTTCCCTTCTCGACTATGTATTCATCCGGAGTAACGGCACCGCTGACAACGGCCTCACCGAGTCCCCAAGCAGCGTTAATCATTATCTCGTTTCTGTCGTTGGTGACCGGGTTCGCGGTGAACATGACACCACTGGTCTCGCTGTTGACCATCTTCTGTACAACCGCTGAGAGGTAGACCTTCCTGTGGTCAAAGCCCTGCTTGGCTCTGTAGAAGGTGGCTCTGGCGGTCCAGAGTGAGGCCCAGCACTTCTTGACTTTATCTACGACGTCGTTATCACCGTAAACATCCAAGTATGTCTCCTGCTGGCCGGCGAAACTTGCTTCAGGAAGGTCCTCAGCAGTAGCAGAGGAGCGAACGGCGACATAGACAGCCTCCTTCCCGAACCTCTGGCTAAGTTTGTGGTATGCATCCAGAACCTCGGTCTTTATCTCTTCGGGCATTGGGATGCTCTCTATTAGTTCTCTAATAACAGCTGTATTGTCAAGCAGTTCCCTGCTGTCGTCGACATTGGTTCTGCTTACTATGTCCATAATCCAGTCCTGAAGTGGTCTCGGTTCATCGGGGGCCTCTGCGAGAACCTCTGCGAGGACACCACTTTTGGCCTTCTCTCCCATTATCCTTTCGATGTCACCTTTGTTGAGCTTAACGTTCTCGACAAAGTACTTGTAGGCCTCAGCAGTGACGCAGAATCCGGGCGGAACCGGTATTCCAGCGTTGGTAAGTTCACCGAGGTTGGCACCCTT
>NZ_WAKV01000047.1 GCF_015523185.1 Thermococcus sp. | reverse complement strand
GACGACGTCAGCGATACAGGGAAGACCCTTGAGGTCGTCATTGATGAGGTCAAGAAAGCCGGGGCTAAAGAGGTCAAGGTCGCCTGCCTCAGCATGAAGCCCTGGACGAAGGTCGTACCGGACTTCTACGTTTTCCGCACAGACAAGTGGGTCGTCTTCCCCTGGGAGGAGTTCCCCGTTGTGGTGAGGGAGTGAGTTTTTGCCTCTGCACTTTCTTTGCATCGCCATGCAACTTTTTTACTCAGGCTTCTTTTTGAGCGATTCTAAAAGCAAAATCCAACTCTGGATAAAGTTATACTCGAAAAAAGGAGAATTTTACTAAAAGTAAAAGGAGAGACTTATAAGATAAGCTGAATTAAATAACATTGCAGACCACAAGGGGGCGGATTCAATGCGACAGCAAAGCCTGATAGCCCTCCTGTTGGGCCTGCTGATAGTTGGTGTTATAGGATACGCACAGGCAACTCCCATAGGTGGTGTCAAGGTAGTTCTCCTCGACGAAAATGGGAACGCGCTAACTGGATGGGGAAAAGTTTACTACACCGTCTGGACGTTCGACGAAAACGGGAGCATTAAGGTCCTCAAAAAAGGCACCCTTAAAAAGAAGCTTTTCTTCTCAGGAAACACGATAAGGATATTCTCAAGCGCCCTCAATGAGGCCAAAACGATCTCAAGAAAAATAGACTCAAAAACCACCTTTATAGGAGTGGACGTCTGGATTGTAAAAAATGGAGAGGTTTACACCCTACCACCGGACAGTTTTGAGGCTACACTTAAAGACAAGGTGCTTCCAGAAACGGTGGAGCTGACGTTTAACCTCAGCGACGCAAGAAAGACTGCCATTCCAAGTGCTCAGAATGTCAAAAGTTCTAAAATGATGTGGTTTGAATGGCAAATGATAGGGGAGCAAAAGTTCCAAAACGTCAAAATACCAGTTCTTATAATCCACAACAACGTCTCCAGTCCCGTAATCGGGACGGTCGACTTAGGGGCGTACAAACCATGGGGGCCAGATGTAACGGTCGTATTCGGCAGAGACATCTCAAAGAAAACGAATTTTGATCCGGCCGTGATAACAGTTAGAGCTCTCAGCAATTCAATAACCAACTACTACGCAGGGGGCGATGAAGTAGAAGTTCCAGAGCATTCATGGGGCTACGTGTGGATTAAAGGAACCGTCCACTACATCTACCAGAGGGAATACATGTGCGAGGAAGATTCCAATGATAGAGTCCACTGCTCTCCAACTGGCAACGAAAGATACTTCACAAAAATAGACAGCTTCACAATCACAGGAACTAACGGATACGTTAAAGACATTGAGAGCGGTTCAACGCTGGGAATGCCTCAGTTCAGCTTTCCGAGCAGGTTGATGAGAGAATGTTGTGGAATAACAGTTAAAATGAGCAATCCGATAGCCCTACCAGAGTTCTACGGAGAAATTTATAGTAAGGACAATGGACACAGTTTCGGAGTCAGTTTCAACGCCGGTGTTCCAGTCGGGGCAATCCTAGAGACATTAAGTGGGGGCAAACTTCCACCGTGGTTCGCAACGGTAACGGTCGGCTTCAGTGTCAGTGATTATTCCAGCTACATAATGCTCGGCCACGTAAAAAACAAAGGGCCTTCCAGCACCGTAACTTTCCACGCAATGGAAAGCAAGTATAAAGTCGAGATTCCAGTACACTACAGGCACGGAATAAATTACGAAAAAGTAAACGTTCCGGTTGGCCTGTACGTGGAAGCTGAGCCAGGTTGATATTGTCCCCGGGTTCCAAAATCCCTTTAACCCCCTCTCCCAACTTTTCCCGGTGATATTATGAGGGCGTTCATAGCGATAGAGGTCAGCGACGAAGTTAGAGACAACCTCCTGAAAGCTCAGGAAAGAATAGGGAACAAAGCGGCAAAGATAAAGTTCGTTGAGAGGGAAAACTTCCATGTGACGCTCAAGTTCCTTGGGGAGATTGACGAAACAACGGCCGAAGAAGTCAAGAAAGCTTTGGAAGAGATAGCAAAGAGGCACAAGAAACACCGCGTTAGGGTTAAGGGCATCGGCGTCTTCCCGAACCCGAACTACGTGAGGGTTATCTGGGCCGGAATAGAGAATGACGAAGTCATAAAAGCAATAGCCCAAGACGTGGAGCGCGAGATGAGAAGGTTAGGCTTCAAAAAGGACAAAGACTTCGTGGCGCATATCACCATCGGCAGGGTTAAGTTTGTGAGGGATAAGGTCGAGCTGGCCATGGCTTTAAAGGATTTGGCCAACGAGGACTTCGGTGAGTTCGAGGTCAATGCTATAGAGCTGAAAAAGAGCACGCTAACTCCCAGGGGACCGATTTACGAAACTATCGCTAGATTCGAGCTCTCGGAGTGAGGACAATGGACATCGAAGTGGTCATCAACGAAGTCCTCCAGCGAATCAGACCGACCGAGGAGGAGAGGACCTTCGTTGAGGGACTAATGGAGGAGCTGAAGAGCATAGCCAATGAGACCATAAAAGAACTCGGTCTCGATGTTAAGCACTACTTCGTCGGCTCTCTCGCAAAGGACACTTACTTAGCTGGAGACCACGACGTTGACCTCTTCTTGGCTTTTCCTTTGGAGACCCCCCTCGAAGAGCTTCGAAAGAAAGGGTTAGAGCTAGGAAAGGCAATAGCGGAGAAGCTCGACTCATATGAGATTGCCTACGCTGAGCATCCCTACGTAAGGGCAAAATACAGGAGAGTGAGCGTTGACTTGGTTCCCTGCTACGATGTGAAGAGCTGGAGGGACGTTAGAACAGCGGTGGACCGCTCGATACTCCACACCCAATGGGTAAACGAACACTTAGATGGCAGGAACGATGAGGTCAGACTGCTCAAACGTTTCCTCAAGGGAATAAATGCCTATGGAAGCGAGGTTTACGTGAGGGGTTTTTCAGGCTACCTCGCCGAGATTCTGGTGGTTAAATACGGCTCCTTCCTCGAGGTTCTCGAAAAGGCAGGCTTCATACTGAGACAGAAGATAATAGACCCCGCGGATTGGCTGAGAAAAGAACCCGAGATTGCCAGAAAAACTGTAGAGAGGGAAATCAATGAGAACAAACCTCTCATAGTTATAGACCCCGTTGACCCAAGGAGGAACGTTTCTGCAAACCTGAGCTGGGAGCGCTACGGGATTTTCTACTTCAAAAGCGCGGAGTTTCTTGAAAAGCCTTCAATTAAGTTCTTTTTCCCACCAGAAAAACCCTGGAAAAACTACCTCGAAGTACTGAGGGAAAGAAAGACCATCCTGCTCACCCTCGTCTTTGAAGTGCCGAATATGGTTGACGACCTCCTGCTGCCTCAGCTCGAGAGGAGCGCCAAGGGTCTTGAGAAAGCCCTCGAAAGGGAGGGTTTCAAGGTCCTCGGCTGGAACGTTGGAAAAACCGAGAAGGCCTTCATAATGCTCGAACTGGACAGGGCAGAGAGGGAGAGGATAATGCTCAAGCCGGGGCCGGAGTTCTTCACGGAGAGAGGCAGGAGGTTCTACGAAAAGAACGAGAAGGTCTGGATTGTGGGAAAGAGGCTCTACTCGGAAAAAAGAGTCAAAGAGAACGCCGTGGATGTTGTCATCGAGCTCCTCGAAAAGGGGCAGGTCTCCCTTGGAAGGGGAATACGGGAAGCGGTTAAAGGGGCCAACGTACTGTTAAACTATGTTCCCAAGGAACTGGAGAAGGAAACCTATCTCTTCCTGAGCAGGGAGAAGTGGAATCTGAAGGATTAAGATAAAACCCTTTCTTCCAATTAATGTCTTCAAACGTTCTAGGGTAGTCTTAAGCTCGAGGACGTTTTTACCATCAAAGCCCCTCTCTAAAAATTCAATCAGCCGTGATTCTTTCAGCTCGAAACCCTTCTTGGGCTTCATTGAAACCACCAGTTATAAATTTAGGAAAAACAAAATATAAACCTACTCCCTGTGCTCGCAGAACTTTGAGTTCTCCCAGAGACCATGAGCCTCCCCAGGAACGTGCCCTGTATCGGCTACAGCCCACTCAAGGTTGTAGTTCTCAACAAGGTTCCTTAGCTCGCCTTTCAGGTCACGTTTTCCAACGTAGAGGGTTGCCCTTGTAACGACGTTGTAACCGCTGGTCGGAACTTCGGGCTTCAGCGCCTCACGCCAGGCTTCTTCGCTTGTCTCCCAGCCCTCGATGGACGGAAACCCACCGAGGTGCCAGACATGGTAAAAGCCCTCGAAGTTGAGGAGCCTCAGGTATGACCCAACGAAGAGGCTTTGGAGCTCGCTTCCGTCGAAGTACTTCATCAGCTCTATAAGAACCTTGGCCATCACCGAAACGTTCGAAAACGCCACCCGCGTGTCGAGGTTCTCCCAGAAGCGCGGGCAGGAGTGATTGGCGAGGAGCATGAGGTAGTAGACCCTTCCGAGCTTTAGGGCTTCCCTATCACCATTGACAGGTTCAAGAACGTAGTTAACTGACGTGGTCAAACCGAAGTAATCGTAGTAGCCCCTAAAGAAAACCCTCGCGTATCTCACTAGGAACTCCTTCACATCACTCGCTCCGAGCTCCAGGAGACTCCTCAAAACGCCGAGCCTTACAGCCCTGTTAAGCTCGGCAAAGAGCCTCGTAAAGGCCACCTTCCAGAGCTGGGAGACCTTTCGCCCATTTACCTTCCTTGCAAAGACCCTTCCATCAACCCTTCTGTAACCGAGCCAGCGCGAATCGCTCGTTTTCCCATCAAGGCTCAAATCGAGGTAGTCGCTCCAGCTGGAGTGGTCCTTGACGGGCATGACAAAGGAGCACTCACCCCTAAGCCTTGTGAACTCGCCTGAGAGCTTCTTCCAGACAAAGGAAGGGGCTGAAATTCTCTCGACGCCTTTCTTTTCTATCCCCTCCATCCAGGCAACGAAGCGGTCAAGCTGTTGCGGATTTCCCAGGAGACTCTCAAGGTCACTTGCCGTGAAAACGAGGTAGGGAACGCCGATGCTTTCCTTGTACTCGTCCCTTCTGGAGAGTGTTTCCCCGACGAGGCCGGAAACGTCGAGAGTATTAAAGGCGAAGGCATCACTCAGTGACCACTCGCGACCGAAGACGAAGGAACCGCCGTAGCGGTTGCAGGAGTACTTGGCCTGTGGAAAGTCATAGAGGAGTTGTCTTTCATCGAGCAGAAAGACAAGCTTTTTATCTGTTGCCGATTCAACTATTTCCGCAGTTTTTTTGGTTATCACTGCCTCAGGAAGCCAGTAGCCAACGACGGGCTTGTTGCCAGTAAGCGGGGCGTAGAAATCGAAGGAAACCCTCGCGAGAATTCCCTGTTCAAACTCGTCAAGGTGGGGCATTATCGGGTGGAAGGGAACCGTTGGAACGGCGTCGAGCTCTCTGAGCAATTCAACGGTATCCTCGAAAGCCCTCCTGCGGTAGTAGAGGAGCATGAGGAGCGTGAAGGGTTCGATGTCAACGCTAACCCCTTTAAGCCGTGACAGGGTGTCTGAAATCATCTCGTAGGAATAGAGCATGGCCATCGTCCAGTTCTCGCCCCTAACCTCGTTTCCACCTATCCTAATCGCGACGGGACTCTTCCGCTCCTCATACTCTATTGGCCCGCCCCCATTACCGTCCCTGACATAAACTACATCCCCCGGTTGGTAGGCATGGAAGTGGTGGGCATACTTCATAAACATGGTCTCACGGGAGTGATACGTTTTTATCGCTTATCCCATTTTCCTACCCACTTTTGCCCGATAGGTTAATAAACATGTGTAGCAAAGCACAGATGGTGGGAGAATGAAGAAGCTTGTGAGAGAACTCCTTGGGGAAGACCTCGCAAACTATCTGGAGCTACTGAGGGCGAAGCTGGCCTTTGCGGAGGAGCTCTACGGGGTTAAGATGAACTACGTCCCACTCATCACTGAGGGTGAGATAGTGATTCTCGACAAGAAGGACGGACTGATAAAGTGGTTGAAAACAAAGAGACCCTTAAGCGAGAAAGAACTGAGGAAACTGGCCGGCAAAATCCGCCACAATCTAGAGAGTGGTTACGTTGAAAGCCTTCTCGCCATGAACATGGGCTGTATAAACGGCCCGGGGGAGTAACTTTTTAAATTCCCGTTTTAATTCCGGGCGATGAACCGTTCAGAGCTCGTGCTTCTAGCCATAACAGCCATGTGGGGGCTAACTTTTCCGGCAATGAAGGTTAGTCTGGACTATATCCCCCCAATACTCTTCCTTGCCTACCGTTTTGGCATTGCCTCGCTCCTTATGTTGACAATCTTTCGCTCAAGGGTCCTCAGAAGGGAAACTCTCTACGAGGGCTTTCTGCTAGGTTTAACGCTCTTCTTCGGCCACGGCTTCCAGATTGTTGGCTTAAAGTACACAACAGCCTCAAATTCCGCCTTCATAACCTCCCTCTACGTCGTCTTCACGCCGTTCATAGCATACTTCCTTTTAGGAGAGCGGATTAAGGCCAGAGATATTCTCTCGCTGGGCATAGCACTCACTGGCCTTTACCTGATTTCGGGAGCCGGGAGGACGGTAAGCTACGGTGACTTTTTAACGGCCCTCTGTGCGGTCAGCTTTGCCTTTCAGATAGTTCTAGTTCAGAAGTTTGGAGAAAAAGACTACCTCAGCCTGGCCTTCTGGCAGATTTTCTGGAACTTCCTCTTCTCGTTGGTATTTGCGCTCCTCTTCGAGCCGAAGGTTTTTCCAAGGGAAATCCTCCCCTGGCTCGGGCTCATTTACACGGCAATCTTTGGGACAGTGATAGCGTTTACCCTTCAGGTGAAGTACCAGAAGCACACGACCGCTTACAAGGCCGCTCTGATATACTCAATGGAGCCCATATTCGGCTCGCTCTCGGCCTTTATACTCTTGGGCGAGAGGTTTACAAAGAGGGCCCTCGCCGGAGCGTTTCTCATAATGGCAGGTGTCTGGAACGAGATAAGAAAAAACTAACGAAAAGTTAATAAAAACTTTCATCTATTATTAAACGGAGGTGATGGCCATGGTGCACGAGTACATCAAAAACAAAACCAAAGAGTTCTCCAAGGAGGAGAAGGAGAAGCGCTATAAATACCTCGGAAAAGAGGTCATTGACGTCGGAGACCCTGGACTAGACAGCATTCCCGAGTTCTACGGCATAGCAAACGCCATCTGGCGCGACTGGAAGAACGGCGAGATAAGCACCAAGACCGCACTCGGCAGACTTGCGCTCCTGAAGTTGCTCACCTACAAGACCAAGAACAGGAAGATAGCCGACATCCCGGAGGAGGAGCTTGAAGAGGTCAGGAAGTTCATAGACTACGTTATTCAAGTCATCAAGAACGAGAGCAAGAGAAAGGGAGAGCCGGAAGAGGAGAGAGGGACAGAAAACGCTTAAAACTCATCTACCTAATTCCCTCCGCCCTCCCCTCTCACACCCCCGCGAGAGGTGACCGGGGGGCGGTCGGGGAGGGCACATTCCACAGCTCCGGGTTGAGCCTCAGTATCATTGCCATCAAAACGACAATCTCGTTGAGCTCGGTTCTCGTGAGTAGTCCTTTGCTCAGAACACCTATTGCTCCGGTCTTTTTCTTGAGCTCCGGGTCGTTTACGAGTTCATCCATGACAATCCCAGCCTAAACTCCCTCATCAAGGATTCTCCGAATCAACAGAGGGGGATACTCAAAGCCCGGCCCGTGGCCGAGGATTACTAAACCGTTGGGGCTCGCTATTGCGCAGACCTGTACGTCAAGGTAGCCGGTTAAAGTTCCAAGGAACTCGTAAATTCCGGCCTCTATCCCAACACCAAGGTCGGCTCCACCCTTCTCCAAGGCTTTCCTCGCCCTGTTTATTGCGCCCCGCGTTATCTCTTCGATTCCAACCGGCTGGTCGGAGCGAGGTTCTCGACCTCAACGCCCAAAACCTCGACGTCGCCGTAAATTCTCTTCATCACGTTTTCAACTGCCCTAACCTTCGTCGGGTTTATTGAACCGACCACGATTCTCATGCCACCACCGAAACGGCTTGGCAGAAAACCTTATAAGCCAACTTCCCAACTTTGCCCGATACCGATGAGGGGGGAGTGTTTTATCCTTCGCTCCGCCCGTTTCGAGGCTTGAGCCCTCTTCTGGGTTAGCCTTAACTCTCACTTCTGGAGGGTTTTGCCATGATTAGGGAGCCAGAGTTTAGGGAGTACAACCCAGGGAAGCTTGAGGAGAAGATAGAGAGCTTTTGGAGGGAAAACAACACCTACGAGAAGGTTAAGGCCTCCCGCCAGAACGGCCCAAAGTACTACTTCCTCGACGGACCGCCCTATGTAAGCGGTGCCATACACCTTGGCACGGCATGGAACAAGATAATCAAGGACATGATAATCCGCTTTAGAACAATGCAGGGCTACAACGTGAGAAGACAGCCGGGTTTTGACATGCACGGCCTTCCAATAGAGGTCAAGGTCGAGCAGGCCCTTGGCTTAAAGACCAAGAAGGACATAGAGACAAAGATAGGGGTTGACAACTTCATCAAGAAGTGTAAGGAGTTCGCACTTAACAACCTGAAAATAATGACAGAGCAGTTCAAGCAACTGGGCATATGGATGGACTGGGACAACCCCTACATGACCATAAAGAACGAGTACATCGAATCGGGCTGGTTTACACTCAAGAAGGCCTGGGAGAAGGAGCTTTTGGAGAAGGACAAGAGGGTTCTCCACTGGTGCCCGCGCTGTGAGACTGCCTTAGCTGAACACGAAGTTCGCGGCGAGTACAAGCTCAGGAAAGACCCGAGCATTTACGTCAAGTTCCCGGTGGAGGGCAAAGATAACGAGTACCTCCTCATCTGGACTACAACGCCGTGGACGCTCCCGGCCAACTTGGCTGTCACGGTTCATCCCGAGTACGAGTACGCTAAAGTCAGGGTCGAAACCGAGAACGGAGAAGAGTACTGGATAATAGCGGAGGCCCTCGTTGAGCGCGTTCTTGCCGAGGTTGGCCTTAAGGGTGAAATCGTCGAGACCTTCAAGGGCGAGGAGCTCGAGGGAATAAGGTACACCCACATTTTAATGGACGAGTATCCAGCTCAAAAGGAGTTCCGCGAGAAGTACAAGTGGGCACACCGCGTAATCCTCGGCGAGCACGTAACGCTAGAGGACGGTACCGGGCTGGTTCACACGGCACCCGGCCACGGTGAGGAGGACTTTGAGGTCGGACAGAAGTACGGCCTACCAGTTTACAGTCCGGTTGACGACCAAGGCAGGTACACCGAAGGAAAGTGGAAGGGAACCTACGTCAAGGACGCCGACAGGGAGATAATCGAGTACCTTCGCGAGAAGGGCTACCTCGTGAAGGCCGGTGAGATAGAGCACAAGTACCCGCACTGCTGGCGCTGTAAGACCCCGCTTATATTCCGCGCAACAGACCAGTGGTTCCTCAAGGTCAGCAAGGTCAAGGACAAGATAATCAAGGAGAACGACGAGAAGGTCACATGGTACCCGGACTGGGTTAAAGTTAGGTATGACAACGGCGTGATGAACTCGGGCGACTGGGTCATAAGCAGACAGCGCTACTGGGGAATACCGCTTCCGATATGGCAGAGCGAAGACGGCGAGATATACGTCATTGGCTCCTTCAGGGAGCTTGTTGAGAAGAGCGTGGCGATAGAGGTTAATGGCGAGAGGATAGAGCTACCCGAAAGCTACGAGGAGAAACTAAAGGTCATAGAGGAGAAGCTCGGCCCGGAGGATTTACACAGGCCCTACGTTGATGCCTTTATCATAAAGGTCAACGGCAAGGAGATGAAGAGGGTAAAGGACGTCGTGGATGTGTGGTTCGACAGCGGAATAGCCAGCTGGGCCTCGCTAGACTACCCGAGGAACAAAGAGCTCTTCGAGAAGCTCTGGCCGGCGGACTTTATAGTTGAGGGTGAAGACCAGGTAACCAAGTGGTTCTACTCCCAGCAAGCGGCCTCGGTCATAGCCTTCGACACCGTCCCCTACAGGGCTGTTGCAATGCACGGCTACGTTCTAGATGAGAAGGGCGACAAGATGAGCAAGAGCCTTGGGAACATCATAAGGCCTGAGGAAGTCGTCCAGAGGGAAGGAAGGGACCCGTTCCGCTTTTACATGCTCTGGGCAACCAACCCGTGGGAGAACCTTCGCTTCAGCTGGAAGGGTCTGGCGCAGGTTAAGCGCATGTTGAACATACTCTGGAACGTGTATGTACTCAGCGCCACCTACATGAGCCTCGATAACTTCGACCCGACGAAGCTCAACCCGGAGGAGCTTCCCTTCCGTGAGGAAGACCGCTGGATTCTCAGCAGGGTGAACGGGCTCATAGGGGATGTCACCGAAGGAATAGAGACCTTCAGGCTGACTAGGGCAACGAGGGCAATCTACAACTTCGTCGTTGAAGACCTCAGCAGGTGGTACGTCAGGCTCATCAGGAAGCGCATGTGGGTCGAGGGAGACGACCCGGACAAATTAGCGGCCTACTATACAGTATGGAAGGTCTTCGACGTTCTCCTCAGGCTCATAGCGCCGTTCACGCCCTACATAGCCGAGGAAATCTACCAGAACCTCCTGAGGCCCTTCGTTGGTGTTGAAAGCGTCCACCTCCTTGACTGGCCGAAGGCCGATGAGAAGGCTATAGATGAGGAACTCGAGCGCGAGATGGAGGCCGTAAGGAAAATCGTCGAGGCAGGCTCTTCAGCGAGGCAGAGGGCGAAGATAAAGCTCCGCTACCCGGTGAGGAGGATAATCATCGAGACCGAGGATGAGACCGTTAAGAAGGCCGTCGAGAGGCTGAACAGACTCCTGAAAGACCAGCTCAACTCGAAAGAAGTAGTCGTCGGCAGGGTCGAGCGCGAGCTCGTCATAAAGCCGAACTTCGCGAAAGTTGGCCCGGAGTTCAAGGGCGACGCAAAGCTCGTCATAGCGTGGATAAACGAGCACGGAAGGGAGCTCTACGAGAAGGGTGAGATTGACGTTGAAATCGAAGGAAAGACCTTCCACCTCACGAGAGAGCACCTAACGGTTGAAGAAAAGCTGCCCGACTTCTTCGTTGCCGAGGACTTCGAGGGCGGAAGAGTGTTCATAGACAAGACCCTCACGAGGGAGCTTTTGGCGGAAGGCCTCGCCAGGGAGTTCGTCAGGAGGATACAGGAGATGCGCAAGCGCCTGGATTTGGACGTCAACGACCGCATTAGGGTTACCATAGAGACGAGCGAAGAAAACCGCGAGCTTCTCCAAGAGAACCTCGACTACATAATGAGGGAGACGAGGGCTACCGAGGTTGTCTTTGGAGAAGCGAAGGGCTACGTGGTTGAATGGCCTGAGGTTCAGGCGAAGATAGGGATTGAGAAGGTGGAGGAGTGAGTATGTTCCTTCTTTTCTTCTATCCTATGCCATTGCCAGGGTAACGACCAAGGTAATGGCCAAGAGGACGAACCCCGCCAGCAGCTCCCT